>JABFVJ010000061.1 GCA_013362835.1 Nonomuraea sp.
GACGTCGTGCTCCGCACACTGGGCGGCGAGGAACGGCCTCCGGCGGAGAAGTGGACCGGGGACCAGACGCCCATCGAGCGGCCCACGATCGTGGCCGCGAGCTGGGAGAACCTCGGCCGTCCCGGCGGCGGGGGCTCGCCGCTCACCGACCCCGACGTGCTCGCCGAGCCGTCGATGGTCCCGCCGGTCGACGAACGCCTGGTGAACCCGCAGGGTTTCGTGACCACGCCGTCGCGCGGGCTCGCCTCGCTCGCCGAGCGGGACGGGCGCTGGTCGGTGCTGCTCGACGGCAAGGCCGTGACGACGTTCGCCGAGTCGGGCGGGGTCACCGACGCCGACGTCTCGCGGCTCCGGCAGATCCGCGGCGTCGAGGTGGACTGGCACCACGCGCACAGCGGGCCGCTCGCCGCCGTACGGGTGCTGGCCGGGCTCGCGGCGGCCGGGGTCCCGCTGGTGGCCGACGCGGTGCCGCGCTGGGCGGGGGCGCTCGGGGACGACCTCGTCGCGCTCCTGACGACCGCGCCCGATCTGTCCGACGACCTGCGGCGGGAGGAACACAGCGTCAGGCTGCGCCGGGCCGCCCTGCGTACCCATGGGGTGGCGGCGCGGTGGGAGCAGCTGGGCGCGCCCGCCCCCGCTCCCCCGCTCACCTCCGTCCTGCTGGCGACCCGGCGGGCCGACATGGTGTCGTTCGCGCTGGCGCAGATCGCCCGCCAGCGGAACGCCCAGCTCGAAGTGGTGCTCGCGCTGCACGGCGTCCCCGCCGGCCATCCCGACGTGGCCGCCGCCGTCGCCGCGTTCGAGGGGCCGCTGACCGTGTTCGAGGCCGACCGGCAGGCCGTCTTCGGCGAGGTGCTGAACGAGGCCGCCACCAGGGCGTCGGGGTCGTTCCTGCTGAAGATGGACGACGACGACTGGTACGGCCCCGACTTCCTGGCCGACCTGCTGCTCGCCCACGCGTACTCGGGGGCGCAGGTGGTCGGCACCGTGCCCGAGTTCGTCTACCTGGCCTCGATCGACGTCACCGTGCACCGCAGCCAGGTCACCGAGCAGATCACCAGCTTCGTGGCCGGCGGCACGATCCTCGTGGAGCGGTCGGCGTTCCAGGCCGTGGGCGGGTTCCGTCCGCTGCGGCGCTCGGTGGACACCCAGTTCCAGGAGGCCCTGCAGGCGGCGGGCGGCCAGATCTACCGCACCCACGGGCTCGGGTACATCCTGCGGCGGGGCCCGGCCGCCGCCCACACCTGGCAGGAGCCGATCGGCACGTTCCTGCGGCGCAACAGGCGACAGTGGCGCGGGTTCCGCCCGAACGCGCTGATGGAGCTGGAGGGGAGCAGCCGCCCATGACCGTCCCGCGTATCCGTGGCAACGACTTCGGCGTGCTCGACCCGCCGGAGCTCGGGGCCTGGGAGCCGACGCTCACCGTCACCGTGGTCATCCCCGCGCACGACCGTCAGCGGACCCTCGACCTGACCCTGGCCGCTCTGTCCGCGCAGAGTTACCCCGAGCACCTGCTCGACGTGATCGTCGTGGACGACGGCAGCTCCCCGCCCATCCACCTGCCGGAGATCGTCCCGGCCTCGACCAAGCTGATGTCCAGCCCGCCGGGCGGCTGGGGCCGCGCCTGGGCCGTGCAGGCGGGCGTGGAGGCCGCGCGCGGCGAGGTCATCTTCGTGCTGGACGCCGACATGGTCCCGCACCGGCGGCACGTGGAGGCGCAGCTGCGCTGGCACCACCTGGCCCCGTACGTGGTGGGCCTCGGCTGGATCGACTTCACCGCGGCCGGCGAGCTGCCCACGCCCGAGCAGGTCCGCGAAGCGGTGGCCGCCGACGCCGAGGACGCCCTGTTCCCCCTGTCGCCGCACCGGCACGACTGGGCCGAGAAGATCATCCATGATCACGACGGCCTGCGTACCGCGCCCAGCTCGCTCGTCACCCGGATCCACGTGGGGGCCACGGTGTCGTACCCGGCCGCGTTGCTGCGGTCGATCGGCGGGATGGACACCTCGCTGGTGCTCGCCGAGGACACCGAGCTCGGCTACCGGCTCACGCAGGCGGGGGCGGTCTTCGTGCCCGATCCCGAGTCACGTACGTGGCATGTCGGGCTGCCGACGGCGATGCGCGACGTCGCCGCGTTGAAACGGCACAACGATCCGTACGTCGCCGACCGGGTCCCGTTCCGGCGCTACCTGCGTACGGACGCCGGTCGCCGGTGGCTGGTCCCGTACGTGGACGCGGTCGTGCCCGCGGGCTCGTACGAGGACACCCGCGCCACCGCGGACGCCCTGCTCGCCGGCTCGATCCCCGACCTCGTCCTCACCCTCACGGGCCCGTGGCCCGCGCTGCCCACGGGCCGCCGCTCCCCCCTGAACGACCCCGACCTGGACCTCCGCCTCATCCAGGCCACGTTCGAGCACGATCCCCGGGTCGACCGGGCCGTCGCCACGCCCGCCGGCACGAGGGCCCCGTTCCGCCTCCACGTCCCCCCGGGCTGGACGCCGTCGCCCGACACGATCGAACGCCTGACCGCCCACATGGAGGAGCACGACCTCGGCGCCGTCTGCCTCGCCCTGGACGAGACCGAGGAGGGCGTCGTCGTGGCGCGCGTCGACCGTACGGCGGCCCTGTCCAGAGCCGCCCTGGTCGGCGGCCCCGGCGAGAACCTGGACGACCTGATCGACGCCCTGTTCGGCCTGGAATGGGCCGACGGCGAGACCTGGGGCTTCCGCCGCCGCCCGGACGTCTACCCGCCGCGCCGGCTCCCGGTCCCCGAGCTCGCCGTCCTCACCGCCAAGCACGAGAAGGACCTGGCGCTCCACCGCAAACGCACCGCCGCGCTCCGCGCCGAGCTCGCCCAGCTCCGGCGGGAGGCGGCCAAGAACGGCAGGGACGCCGCCCGCTGGCGCGAGAAGGCCGAGGGCTGGCGGCGCGAAGCGGTGCGGCTGGCCCGCGAGCAGAACCGCACGGTCCTGAGACGAGCCGTCCGCCGCGTCCGCAACCTGGCCTTCCCCGACGCCTGAGCGTCAGACCGTCTCGTCGCCCTCCACGCGCATCACGCTGGCGACCGCGCGGACGATGTCGAGCTCGCGCAGGCCCTCCATCGTCGCCGTCAACGCGGCGTCGGTGGCGCGGTGGGTGACGATGACGAGCTGGGCGTCGTCGCCGTGGCCCTCCTGGCGTACGGTCTGGATCGACACGTCGTGCTTGGCGAACAGGTCGGCCACCCGGGCCAGCACGCCCGGCTTGTCGGCCACGTCGAGCGCCACGTGACAGCGCGTGACCGTGTCGCCCATCGGGTGGACGGCGAGGTCGGCGTAGGTGGACTCCTCCGGCCCGTGGGTGCCGGCGAGGCGGTTGCGGCCGACGGCCACGAGGTCGCCGAGCACGGCCGAGGCCGTGGGCGCGCCGCCCGCGCCCTTGCCGTAGAACATGAGCTGCCCGGCCGACTCCGCCTCCACGAACACCGCGTTGTACGCCTCCCGCACCCCCGCCAGCGGGTGGGAGCGCGGGATCATCGCCGGGTGCACCCGCACCCCGAACGAGCGGCCGTCGTCGGAACGCTGGCAGATGGCGAGCAGCTTGATCACGTAGCCCATGGCCTTGGCCGAGGCCACGTCGGTCGCGGTGATCTCGGTGATGCCCTCGCGGTGCACCTTGTCGGCCGTGACGCGGCTGTGGAAGGCGAGCCCGGCGAGGATGGCGGCCTTGGCGGCGGCGTCGAAGCCCTCGACGTCGGCCGTCGGGTCGGCCTCGGCGTAGCCGAGCGTCTGGGCCTCCTCCAGGGCGTCGGTGAAGGACGCGCCCGTGGTGTCCATCTTGTCGAGGATGTAGTTGGTGGTGCCGTTGACGATGCCGAGCACCCGCTTGACGTGGTCGCCGGCCAGCGACTCGCGCAGCGGGCGCAGCAGCGGGATGGCCCCGGCGACGCTGGCCTCGAAGTAGAGGTCGCCCTCGCCCCTGCGGGCCGCCTCGTGCAGGGCCGAGCCGTCCTCGGCGAGCAGCGCCTTGTTGGCCGTGACGACCGACTTCCCGCGCTCCAGCGCGGCCACGATCAGCGAACGGGCCGGCTCGATGCCGCCGATCACCTCGACCACGATGTCGACGTCGTCGCGCGTGACCAGGGACTCGGCGTCGGTGGTGAGCAGCGCGGGGTCGATCTCGATGTCGCGCTTGCGGCCGAGCCTGCGCACGGCCACCCCGGCCAGCTCCAGCGGCGCCCCGATGCGCGCGGCGAGGTCGTCGGCCTGCTCGTGCAGGAGCCTGATGACCTGGGAACCGACGACGCCGCAGCCCAGCAGAGCCACTTTCAGCGGTTTCACAGCTGCCCCCTCAACAGGTCGTCCTCGGTCTCGCCCCGCACGATCACCCTGGAGCGGCCGTCGGCGACGGCGACCACGGCGGGCCTCGGCAGGTAGTTGTAGTTGCTGGCCAGCGAACGGCAGTAGGCGCCGGTCGCGGCCACCGCGACCAGGTCGCCCGGCGCCAGGTCGGCGGGCAGGTAGAAGTCGCGGACGATGATGTCGCCGCTCTCGCAGTGCTTGCCGACCAGGCGGCTGAGCATCGGCTCGGCGTCGCTGGCGCGGCTGGCCAGCGCGGCGGTGTACTCGGCGCCGTAGAGGGCCGTGCGGACGTTGTCGCTCATGCCGCCGTCGACGCTGACGTACGTGCGCAGGCCCTCGACGTCCTTGACCGTGCCGACCTCGTAGAGGGTGACGCCGCCCGGACCCACGATGGTGCGGCCGGGCTCGACGGTCAGGCGCGGGACCGGCAGCCCGGCGTCGACGCAGACCTTGGTGACGATCTCGCGCAGGCCGTCGGCCAGCTCCTTGATGTCGGGGGCCTCGTCGCCCTCGACGTAGGCGATGCCGTAGCCGCCGCCGAGGTCGAGCTCGGGCAGGACCACGCCGTGCTCGTCCTTGATCTGGACGAGCAGCGTGGCCAGGCGCCGCGCGGCCACCTCGAACCCGGCCGTGTCGACGATCTGCGACCCGATGTGGGAGTGGAGCCCGACGAGGTCGAGCTGCGGCAGGGCGAGGATGCGGCGCACGGCCTCGGCGGCGGCGCCGGTGTTGAGCGACAGGCCGAACTTCTGGTCGTCGTGGGCGGTCGCGATGAACTCGTGCGTGTGCGCCTCGACGCCGGTGGTGACCCGGATCATCACCTTGGGCCGCTTGCCGAGCTGGTCGGCGAGGTAGCCGAGCCTGGCGATCTCCTCGTAGGAGTCGACCACGATGTGGCCGACCCCGCTCTCCAGGGCCCTGGTGAGCTCGGCCTTGGACTTGTTGTTGCCGTGGAGGGTGATGCGCTCGGGCGGGAAGCCGACGCTGAGCGCGACGGCGAGCTCGCCGCCGCTCGCCACGTCGAGCCCGAGCCCCTCCTCCGCCAGCCAGCGGACGACCTCCTTGCACAGGAACGCCTTGCCCGCGTAGTGGACCTCGGAGCCCTGGAAGGCCGTGGCGTAGTCGCGCATGCGCGAGCGCACGTCGGCCTCGTCGAGGACGTAGAGCGGCGTGCCGTGCTCGCGGGCCAGATCGCGCACGTCGACGCCGCCGACTGTGAGCGTGCCATCGGTCCGGGTCGACGTTCGGGGCCAGATCGCGGGGTTGATCCGGTTGAGGTCGGCGGGCGCCATCGGCGGGCGCTCGTGGGGCAGCATCTCGGCGTGCCGGTCCCCGGCTGGATGGACGAATCGACTCACCCGATCGAGGCTATCGGAACCGCCGCCCCTCCCAGGACCGCTGCCCACGTATCGAGACGCGATCAAGGCCCAGAAGCGATATTTTTACGATTTTTCGCCGTTTGGCCGGATATTTTGTGATTCCTCACAGCCGTTCCGGGCCGACCAGCACCTTCCGTACGGCCTCCGCCAGCCGCAGCCGCGCCGTGTGCACCGGCCTGACCGGCTCGTCCCCCACCGGGACGGCGGAAGCGCGCTCGTGAGCGTCGTGGTACGCCAGCGCCAGCCGGACCAGAAAGCTCTCCCACCCCGGATCGCGGCTCACGGCCCGCCCCGGCAGCTCGGCCAGCACCCGCAGCACCCGGCGGTCGAAAGGATCGTCGAGGAGCTCGGGCCGGAACCCGCCGCGCGGCACCCCCAGCGCCTCGCCCCACCGCCGCACCGCGCACGCCCGCGCATGGCCGTAACGCACCACGAATCCCGGGTTGTCCCAGGTACGCGGGAAGTCGGGCCACGCCGGCTCCGGGACGTCGAGCGGCCCCACCGACTCCACCAGCTCCCCCGGCACGCCGACGACGATCCGCAGGAACCCGTTCGCCCGCACCTCGACCCCGGTCACGCCGTCGAGGGCCCGCACCCGCTCGGCCAGGTCGTGCGGGGGGACCCGGCGCCGGAGCGCGGCGGCCGACACGTAGACGGCCTCGCGCTCCCACGTGCCCTCGGGCGCCGGCGGCTCCCCCAGCACCTCCGCCAGCCTCATGATCTCCAGCGTAGAGGTCAGATGAGCGCGTGCGGCTCGGCGGAGCCGTACTCGACCAGGTGGGCCGCGCCGAGCAGCCAGCGGTCCTCGTCGCGCACCCGTACGTAGCCGAAGCGGTCGGCCGAGAAGACCTTGACGCCGTCGGTACGGCACTGCCGCATCATGACCTCGTCCCAGCCTTCCGTGAGGTCGGCGAAGCCGATCTCACGCAGGGCGTTCCTGCGGGCGAGCAGGGTGGCGCCGGCGATCTCGGGGAGGTAGGCGTACTCGGCGTCGGGCTGCTTGAGCAGGGTCGCCTGCGGCTTTCGGAGGTGGGCGTAGAAGGCGGCCTTGCCGACGATGTCGGCCGTGCTGAACTGGAAGGCGCGCCGCAGGTCGGACAGGTAGTGGGAGCCGTACACGTCGCGCGGGTCCATGAGCGCGACCAGGTCGGCCTCGCACAGGTCGAGGCCCTTGGCCAGCATCGCGCCCTCGGTCATGTCCGGCTGGGGACGCCGGTGCAGCACCTCGACGCCGGACAGCACGTCGCGGGCCCGCAGCTCGGCCTCGGGCGGCCCGATGACGATCACCTGCGAGACGCCCGACTGCCTGGCCACCTGGGCCAGCGCGTGCTCCATCAGCGACGGGTCGAGGATCGGCAGCAGGACCGAGGTGTTCAGGGTGGCCCTGGCGCTCGGCAGGCCGATGGCCTCCAGCAGCTCGTCGACCCGCTCGGTCATCGTCCCCATGCTGTACGCCCGCCGCAGCGCCACGTGCGCCCGCCGCGAGTCGGGCTCGGTGCCGATGGGCGTGCCGCAGGCGGCGATCTCGGCGAGCCGCCACTGGGGGGTGCCAGGCGGGCAGTCGGCGGCGGCCGGCCAGCGGTAGGAGGTCAGCACGTCGGGATAGGCGAGGTGCGGCGGCAGGAGCTGGTCGAGCGTGAGCACCCGGTCGATCCGCCCGCCGGCCAGCGGCAGCGGGTTGTGCACCCGGGGCTGCACGCCGAAGTGCAGGCGCGGCCAGCCGACGGTGGTGTCGTTGGTGAAGCGGTGCTCGAACAGCTCGGCAGCGGCGGCGTAGTCGGCCACCTCGCCCTGCGTGTGCCAGAAGACGGTACGGATGCCGCGCTCGGCGCACCAGGCCAGCAGCGCCCGCAGCCCGTCGCCCGGCTCGCCGGTCAGCTCCTCCAGCCACGGCCCCTGCGTGACGGACTCGACCACGAGCAGGTGGGGCACCTCCAGCGGCAGCACCCTGGCGAAGTCGCGCGGCGTGAAGCCGGTCGTCTGCCGCCACTCGTACCGCAGCAGCGCCTCGGCGTGCGGGTCGGCGATCACGGCGGCCGTCAGGTGCGGACGCGTGTTGGGCCCCGTGGGAATCCGGTACGGCTTCAGCTTGAACGACGCCCCGCCGAGCGTCCTGGTCGTGCTCGTGGCCTGGAAGGAGGCTCCCGGGCGCTCCTCCTTGCCCCCTTGGGCGGCGACGGGCCTGCGCTTGGGCGCGCTCGGCCGCTTGACCGGCTTGGCCGCGCCCCTGAGCCCCTTGGCCAGCCGCATCGGGTTGTTCTTGCCGCTCTTGATCGCGTCGCCCAGCCGGTTCCAGCGGGCGACCTTGATCGAGGACAGCTTCCAGTTGGCCACCTCGGCCTGGAAGCGCTGCTCGGCCAGCTCCTTGCGCAGCCTGTCGGCCGCGGCCCGCTCGGCCTCCAGCCGCTCCTCGGCCTCGCCCAGCCGCTCGGCCAGCCTCCTGACCTCCTCGGCGCTCTCCTCGGCCGACGCCAGCCTGGACTGCGCGGCGTCCAGCAGCCTGGCCAGTTCGGCCGCGCGCTCGGCCTGCGCGACAGCTTCCCGCAACGCCCGACGCGTGCTTTCCAGCTCGGTAGACAACCGGACCTCCGCTCTCTCAGCCCGCAAAGGATACTCTTTTGCAGGAAGCGGTCGAAGGGATGAGATCCGGTGCAGTTCAACGTGCGACCCTACGTATGCGGCGCTCTCGGCCGGATCGACACCGCCATACTCGGCAAACTGACCGCCGCGGGACCCAAGGTCCGGCCAGCGCTCCAGACGGACGAGGCGGCCCTGTTCAGCTCGGCGCCGCTGCCGCCGTACCACCGGGCGGGCGGGGCGTTCGCGTTCTCGTGGGGCGAGCGCAAGCCCGTGGCCGCCGACGACTGGATCACGGTCGCTGAGACGTACGAGACGCCGGGGCTGATCGGCGACGGCACGAAGGTGACGTTGCACACGGGCGCGCTCGGCCTGGTGGACGTCTATTACGTGCGCCAGGGCGACGCGGTCTACTTCTCGTCCCTGATCCAGCCGCTGCTCAGCCTGGTGCCGATCGAGATCGACTGGTCGGCGTGGGCCTCGATCCTCCAGGTGACGTTCCCGCTGGGCGAGGCGACCCCCTACCGCGAGGTCGGACGGCTGCCCGGGTCGAGCGCGCTGGTGTTCGAGCAGGGCAGGCTGTCGACCGAGCGCAGGCTGCCGCGCTGGCTGCGCACCGAGCCGTACGAGTCGTGGACCAGCGCCGAGGAGATCGTCGAGCTGCTGCACCAGGTCTACGCCGACTACGACGGCCGCAAGCTGCTCGTACCGGTCAGCGGCGGCTACGACTCCCGCCTGCTGGCCAGCGTGGCCAAGGCCAGGGGCGCCGACGTCGAGTCGTGGACCACCAGCCCCGACGACGGCACCGACACCGACATCGCCTTCGCCAGGGCGATCACGAGGGAGCTGGGCATCCCGCACCGCGTGATCACCCAGGACGCCGCCTCCTACCCCGACGACGCCGTCGAGGTGGCCCGCAGGCTGGAGTACCTGACCCCGCACCACGCCTGGTACGCCCCCTTCGCCCAGGAGGTCCACGGCTCGGGCCGCGTCCTGATCGACGGCCTGGCCGGCGGCCCGCTGCTGAAGAACTTCATGGTCAGCGGGGCCGCCCTGGAGGCCAGGACCCAGGCCGAGCGGTCGGCGGCGGTGCTGAGCTCGTTGTCGCTCGGCGCGCCCTCGCAGCCGTTCCTGTCCAAGGCCGCCTCGGAGTGGATGGAGGAGACCGTGCGCGAGCAGTTCGACGCGGCCACCTCGATGCTCCACGGGCACCGGGCCGAGCTGCCGCTGTCGGTGCTGCACACGAGGACCGTGCGCGGCATCGCGCGCTCGGCGGTCAACCTGGTCGGCCCGGAGGCGTCGTTCGCGGCGCCGTTCATCCACCCCGACTTCTTCGACGCCGCGCTCAGCGTCGGCGTCGCGCGCAAGGACAAGGGCCGCTTCTACCGCGAGGTGCTGCACGCGGCCGATCCGAGGGTGGCCGCGCTGCCCTCCACGAACGTGGTCAAGCAGCCGCTCCAGCGCGTGCCCCTGCGCTCCACGGCGGCCCCGGCGCGGGCGTACTCCCACCGGATGCTGGAGACGGTGGCCCAGCGGGTGCCCGGAATGCTCTCCGACGAGCTGCACGAGGTGATCGCCGGCGGCCCCGACGCGCTGACCAGGTTCAACGGCTGGAACGACCGATTCTGGGTGCGCGGGCTCGTTCTGTTCGGCCTGTGGATGAACGACTTCGAGAACGACCTCCCGGACGTCACCGCACCTTTTTAGTGAACTCTGGGTAACAGGGCGATTACATACGGATCTCGCGGGTATTAACCGTCGCACAGCAGAAGCGGGTTCCGGAAAGCCACCGGGCTGGTAGTGTTCGGCCCGTAAGCGCCGCAACAAACGGGCACCAGATCACAAATCCGGTCTCGTTCGAGGGCATGGAGTTCGCAGGGATGACGACTCCACGCGGCGCGGTCACCAGATAACAACGCCGGGGCAACCGGTGACTTCGTCCTGCCCACATCTCTTCCTGTGAGCGACATAATGATCAACGCATCCCCATCACCGGATTCGATCTCCGAGATGTTCGTCTCGGAAGATCCCCTCTGGTACAAGCGGGCGGTGTTCTACGAGGTTCTCGTCAGGGGGTTCAAGGACTCCAACGGCGACGGCACGGGGGACCTGCGCGGCCTCATCGAGAAGCTCGGGTACCTGGAGTGGCTCGGCGTCGACTGCCTCTGGCTGCTGCCGCTGTACGAGTCTCCGCTGCGCGACGGCGGCTACGACATCTCCGACTACATGAAGATCCTTCCGGACTTCGGTGACCTCGGAGACTTCGTCCAGCTGATCGAGGCCGCGCACGAGCGGGGCCTGCGGATCATCACCGACCTCGTCATGAACCACACCAGCGACAGGCACCCGTGGTTCCAGGCCTCCAGGCACGATCCCGAGGGCCCCTACGGGGACTTCTACGTCTGGTCCGACCAGCCCACCGGCTATCCCGACGCGCCCATCATCTTCATCGGCGCCGAGGAGTCCAACTGGACCTACGACCCGGTGCGCAAGCAGTACTACTGGCACCGCTTCTTCCACCACCAGCCGGACCTCAACTACGACAACCCGGCGGTCCAGGACGCGATGCTGGAGGTGCTGCGGTTCTGGCTGGACCTCGGCATCGACGGCTTCCGCCTCGACGCGGTGCCGTACCTGTTCGAACGTGAGGGCACGGCGTGCTCCGGGCTGCCGGAGACGCACGCGTACCTGAAGAAGGTCCGCTCGGAGATCGACCGGCTCTACCCGGACCGGGTGCTGCTGGCCGAGGCCAACGGCTGGCCCGAGGACGTCGTGGAGTACTTCGGCGACCCCACCACCGGCGGCGACGAGTGCCACATGGCCTTCCACTTCCCGCTGATGCCGCGCATCTACATGGCGGTGAAGAAGGAGACCCGCGAGCCGATCTCCGAGATCATGTCCCGTACGCCCAAGCTGCCCGAGATGGCGCAGTGGGGCATCTTCCTCCGCAACCACGACGAGCTCACGCTCGAGACGGTCACCGAGGAAGAGCGCGACTACATGCACAAGGAGTACGCCAAGGACCCGCGCATGCGGGCCTACCTCGGCATCAGGCGCCGGCTCGCGCCCCTGCTGGACAACAACAGGGACCTGATCGAGCTGTTCACGGCGCTGCTGCTGTCACTGCCGGGCTCGCCGGTCATGTACTACGGCGACGAGATCGGCATGGGCGACAACATCTGGCTGGAGGACCGCGACTCGGTCCGCACGCCGATGCAGTGGAGCCCCGACCGCAACGCCGGGTTCTCCTCGGCCGACCCCGGCCGGCTCTACCTGCCCGCCGTCATGGACCCGATCTACGGCTTCCAGGCGGTCAACGTGGAGGCCCAGCAGCGCCACGAGGGCTCCCTGCTGCACTTCACCCGGCGCATGCTGGAGATCCGCAAGAACCACCCGGTGTTCGGCCTCGGCGCCTACACCGAGATGTGGTCCTCCAACCCGAGCGTGCTCACGTACGTGCGCGAGGACCGCGACGACGTGATGCTCTGCGTCAACAACCTGTCGAAGTTCCCGCAGCCCGTCGAGCTGGACCTGCGCAGGTTCGAGGGCATGGTGCCGGTCGAGGCCCGCGGCGGGGTGCGCTTCCCGAAGATCGGCGAGCTGCCCTACCTGCTGACCCTGCCGGGCCACGGCTTCTACTGGTTCGCGTTGAAGCCCGAGGAGATCAGCGCGAAGTGACGGGCACCTGGGCACGGGCCGCGCGGCGGGCGGGAATGAGCGCCACCGCGAGGGCCGTGCCCACGGCTGTCACCACGGCCAGCGTCAGCGTCAGCGCCGAGGGGGCGCGGCCGATGCCGGCCCCCACGCCGCTGGTGTGACCCTGGAGGTCGATCAGGCCCACCACCACGGACGCCCCGACCGCCGTGCCCGCGCCGATGCCGAGCACCACCAGCAGGCCCGTGCCGGTCACCAGCGTGGCCATCACCTGACGCGGCGTCAGCCCCATCGCCTTGAGCACGGCCAGGTCGAACGCGTGGTCGCGCAGGCCGATCGCGCTCGCCGTGAGCAGGTTGGCGAGGCCGATCAGGGACAGCACCGCGATCAGCGCCACGATCACCACCCTGATGATCGACAGCCGGTCGGCCGGGTTGACGGCGACCTGCACGTCGAGGCCCTCGCCGGACTCGGCCAGCAGGCGGGCGCGCACCTCGGACTTGTCGGCGCCCGGCTTGAGGGCGAGCGCGTAGAACTCCGGCGGCACCGAGTCCTTGGCGGCCAGGCTGTCGAGGCCCACCGACAGCACCTCGCCGTCGAGGTCGGGCTCGACCGTACGGCCGACGATCCTGACGATCAGCGGCGAGCCGCCCACGGTCAGCCGCACCCGGTCGCCGATCTTGACGCCCAGCAGGTCGAGCAGGCCCTGCCCGGCGACCGCCTCGCCGGGCCGCGTGTAGCCGCGGCCTTCGACGACGGGGAACGGGTAGGGATCCGTCGAGCTGCCGATGGCGCGCACCCTGACCGAACGGGCCTCGCCCGGGGCCAGGGCGTTGACGTCGGTGCCCGGGTAGACCGAGACGACGTCCCTGTCGTGCTGGGCGATGCGTTCGGCGTCGGCCGGTTCGAGCAGCTTGCCGGGGCGTACGTAGAGGCTGGCGTGCTGGCCGACCTGTTCGGGGTGGCTGAGGAAGTTGTCGAGGGTGGACCAGACGCCCAGGCCGATCGTGATCATCATCATCGGCACGGCCAGGCCGAACGCGGTCAGGAACGCGGGCACCCGTCGGGTGAAGGCGTCGCGGGTGCCGAGGATGAGGGCGGGCGGGAGCCGTACGAGCAGGCCGAGCCTGGCCAGCCTGGACAGGTGGCCACGCGGCGGCGAAGCCTGTACGTCGGGAATCGGCGGCGTACGCCCGCCCCGCCAGGCGGGCACCCCGACCGCGCCCAGCACCACCAGGGCGGTGCCCGCCACGATGGCCAGCACCGGCACCGGCGCCGCCGAGTACGTGCCGAGCACGACGGCCGTCGCCCCCCAGCCCGCGAGCGCCCCGATGCCCACGCCGAGCAGGCCGAGCGCGCCGTGCTCGACCAGGAGCAGCAGGGCGACCTGCCCGCCGGTGAAGCCCATGGACTTGAGCGTGGCGAGGTCGCGCAGCTGGCCGAGCACCCGGCCGCCGGCCGCGTTGGCCAGGGCGAGCGCCGCCGCGACCATGCCCACGACGCCGAAGAGCGCGAGCAGCGTGCCGAGCAGCCGGTTGTCGAGCTCCATGGCGGCCCTGACCTCGCGCCAGGTGTAGACGCGCTGGAGCTTGTCCTCCAGCATCACGACGACGCGCTGGGCGGTGACCTGGCCGGCGTCGGGGTCGGCCAGGCGCAGCCCGGTCACCCATTCGCTGCGGCCCAGCATGGGCTCGATCCCGTCGAGGGTCGCGGGCAGCACCCAGGCCAGGCCGGGCGTCCATTCGGGGTAGAAGCCCTGGTCGGCGGAGTCGGCGATGCCGCGTACGTAGAGGGTGTGGCGCTCGCCGCTGAGCGCGATGACGGTGAACGGCGAGCCGACGCCGAGGTTGAGCGACCTGGCGAAGGAGTGTTCGACGACCACGCCGTCGGGCTGCCCGCCGTCGAGCCACCTGCCCTCGGCCAGCACCGGGTGGGCCACGGGCGGCGGGGCGGCGGGCATCGCGCGCAGCGAGGCGGGCTCCTTCTTGCCGTCCTGGGCGACGGTCACCGGCGCCGACCTGTAGGGGCCCGCCGTGCCCGTGACGCCGTCGATGCCGCCGAGCGAGACGTTGGGGTTGTCGTCGGTGTAGACCCACACGTGGGCGCCGTCGGTCTGGGCCGACAGGCTGCGCCACGGGTTGGTGCCGTCCTCCAGGAGGGTCGCGGCGGTGATCAGGGCGGCCACGATCCCGGCCACGACCAGCACGGTCAGCACCGCCTGGCCCTTCCTGGCCCGCAGGTCGGCCCTGATCCACCGGCTCCCGGCCCTGGTGGCGCTCATCGGAGGTCGATCACCTCGCCGGCCGTGCGGGTGCGCCTGCGGGCGATGCGGCCGTCGTCGACGATCTCGCCGTCGAACAGCGACACCAGCCGGTCGGCGAGGCTCGCCACGCGGGCGTCGTGGGTGACCATGACGATGGTCTGGCCCTCCTTGTGCACGTCGCCGAGCAGGCGCAGCACGTCGCGGGTGTTGCGGCTGTCGAGGTTGCCGGTCGGCTCGTCGGCGAGCAGCAGGCTGGGCTTGTTGGACAGGGCCCGCGCGAGGGCGACACGCTGCTGCTCGCCGCCGGAGAGCTGGGCGGGCGAGGCCTCGGCGCGGTCGGCGAGGTTGAGGGCTCCGAGCAGGCTCTCGCGGCGCTCGCGCGCCACCTTGGGCGAGGCTCCGGCGAGCAGCGCGGGCAGCTCGACGTTGTCGCCGACGGTCATGTTGGCGACCAGGTTGAAGAACTGGAAGACGAACCCGACCTTCTTACGCCGTAGCAGGGCCCAGGCGCTCTCGGAGAGGGTGTCGACCCGCTGCCCGTCGAGCCAGATCTCGCCGCTGGTACGCGCGTCGAGCCCGCCGAGCATGTGCACGAGCGTGGACTTGCCCGAGCCGGACGGCCCCATGATCGCGACGAACTCGCCTGGCTCGACCTGGAGGTCGACCCCGCGTACGGCCGGCACGGGCACCGCGCCATCCTGGTAGATTTTGACCAGATTGACCGTTTTCAGGACCGGGCTCATGCCAGATCCTCCTGGCACCGCTCCAGCCAGTCAAGGTCGGCCTGCAAGTGCAGCATGGCCCCTTCGATCAGCAGCAGGGCGACCCGGTCGGCGGGCGCCGTACGGGACAGCAGGTCATTGAGATCGCTCATGAGCGAGAGGTAGTGGCGGCGCTGACGACTGATCAGCGCCATGCGGTCGGCGATGCCGGTCAGCGGCGCGAGCACGAGCTTCATGAAGAACTCGTCGCGCACCCTGGGACCCTCGGTGGGCTCGTCGACCCAGAGGGTGAGCACGTCGCGGCCCTTGGCGGTCAGATAGTAGACCTTCTTGTTGGGCCGGTTGGACTGCTCGACGTCGACGGCCCTGACCAGCTCGTCCTTCTCCAGCCTGCCGAGGGTCACGTATATCTGACCGATGTTGGGGGAGGGATAGGCGCTGCCGAAGGTCTGCTCAAGGGCCTGTTTGAGCTCGTAGCCGTGGGCCGGTTCCTTGGCCAGGAGCGCCAGCAGGTGAAGCCGCACGCCTCACCTCCCCGCGTTGTGTTACGTGAGCGTTACGTCGGTATCCGTTGACCATCAGATTACAGCTGTGCATAACATGAATGCATCTACCTAACACGTATGTAACCCCGCTGAACGTGGAGGAAACAGAGTGCTGCGTCCGCTTTCGTACGTTCTGGTCGTCCTGTTGGCGGCCGGGTGCGCGACGGCGGGCGAGAAGGGCGGCGGCGAGACGGCGACGGGCGGAACCGGCCCGATCACCTTCGCCACCGGACGCGACACCACGGCGTATCTGCAACCCCTGCTGGATCGCTGGAACCAGGCCCACCCGGCCGAGAAGGTGACGCTGCTGGAGCTGCCCGAGGCCGCCGACGAGCAGCGTGCTCAGATGGTGGCCAACCTCCAGGCCCAGAGTGACCGCTACGACGTGCTGGGGCTCGACGTGGTGTGGACCGCCGAGTTCGCGGAGAACGGCTGGATCATCCCCCTGGAGCGCGGGTTGTTCCCGCTCGACAGGTTCCTGCCGCCCGTCGTGGACACGGCCGTCTACAAGGGCAAGCTCTGGGCCGTCCCGTACACCAGCAACGCGGGACTGCTCTACTACCGGACCGATCTGATCAAGAAGCCACCCCAGACTTGGGCGGAACTTCGCGATAAAGCACGAGAAGTAACCAAAAAGCACGATATCGGGGGTTACGCGGCCCAACTCCTCGCCTACGAGGGCTTGACCGTGAACTTCTCCGAGGCGGTGCAGTCGGCGGGCGGGCAGATTCTCAACCACGACGGCACGGAGGTGACCCTCGATCCGGCCAAGGGGAAGATCGCGCTCGAATTCCTGATGCAGGGCCTGCGGGAGGGCTGGATCACCAGCGACTCCCTGAGCTTCAAGGAGGAGGAGTCGCGCCTCGCCTTCCAGGACGGGCGGCTCGCCTTCGCGCGCAACTGGCCGCACGCCTACGGGCCGGCCAAGGCCAAGCTCGGCGACCGGTTCGCGGTCACCCGGCTGCCCGGACCCAACGGACCCGGATCCAGCACGCTGGGCGGCATCAACCTGGCCGTCAGCGCCTACTCCAGGCATCAGCACACCGCGCAGCAGTTCATCCGCTACTTCACCAGCCTGGAGAACGAGCGCCGCGTCCTCACCGAGGGCTCCTTCCCGCCCGTGTGGACCGAGCTCTACGACGACCCGGGCCTGATCAAGCGGTTCCCGTACCTCCCCGTGCTCAAGGAGAGCATTCTCGCCGCCAAGCCACGGCCGGTGAGCGCCAACTACAACCAGGTGAGCCTGGTGATCGCCAGCTCGGTCGCCAAGGCCCTGGCCAACCCAGCGAACGAGTCCGCCGACGACGTCGCGGCCTCCATGAAGTCAGAACTCGAAGAGATCATCAGAACCCAGTGAGGCAGCCATGCGAAAAGCCAGAGCAGCAGTGATCCTGGCCGGGCTCGCGGTAGCCGTCGCCGCCTGCGGCAACGCCCCGACGACCACGACGCCCACCGAGTCGGGCTCCGCGCCGGCCAGCTCCCCCGCCGGGGGCGGCAAGACCCTCCAGGGCGTCAAGCTCGAGGTCGCCGCCAAGTGGACCGGTCAGGAGCAGAAGAACTTCGAGCAGGTGCTGAAGGCCTTCTCGGACAAGACCGGCGCCGAGGTGACGTACGCCTCCACCGGCGAGGACACCGGCGCCTACCTCGGCCCGCGCATCCAGGGCAAGAACCCGCCGGACGTCGCGATCCTGCCGCAGCCCGGCCTGGTGCAGCAGTACGCCAAGCAGGACGCGCTCAAGGAGCTGAGCCCCGAGGTCACGCAGGAGATCGACACCAACTACACCCCGTACTGGAAGGAGCTCGGCTCCGCCGACGGCAAGGTGTACGGCGTGCTGATCAAGGCGGCGCACAAGTCGCTGGTCTGGTACCGCTCCGACGCCTTCGACGACGCCGGCGTGCAGGTGCCGACGACCTGGGACGAGCTGGTCAAGGCCGGCCAGACCATCGCCGACTCCGGCACCCCGCCGTTCTCCTTCTGCGGCGCCTCCGGCTGGACGCTGACCGACCTGTTCGAGAACGTCTACCTGTCCACGGCCGGCCCGGAGAACTACGACAAGCTCTCCAAGCACGAGATCCCCTGGACCGACCCGACCGTCGGCGCGGCCCTGGAGAAGATCGCGCAGATCACGGGTAAGAAGGAGTTCGTGCTCGACGGCAACTCCGGCGCCCTGCAGACCGACTTCCCGACCTGCGTGACCAAGGTCTACGGCACCAAGAAGGCCGCCATGGTCATCGAGGCCGACTTCGTGGCCACCCAGGCCACCCAGGACGGCGCCAAGGTCGGCGAGGGCGCCAAGTACTTCCCGTTCCCGAAGGCCGGTGACACCGCTCCCGTCGTGCTCGGCGGCGACGTGGCCGTGGTCATGAAGGAGTCCCCCGGGGCGATGGCCCTGGTGCAGTTCCTGGCCTCCAAGGAGGGCGGCGAGATCTGGGCCAAGCTCCCCGGCTACCTGTCGCCCAACAAGAACGTCTCCCCCGACAACTACCCCGACGAGCTGACCAAGCAGCTCGGCCAGACGATCATCTCGGCCGGCGACGCCGTCCGCTATGACATGTCCGACCTGGCGCCGAGCGCCTTCGGCGGCACCGACGGCAAGGGCGAGTGGAAGGTGCTGCAGGACTTCCTGCGCGACCCGAGCGACGTCAAGGGCGCGCAGACCGCGCTCGAAGCCGAGGCCAAGAAGGCCTGGAAGTAAAGAGGTAAGGCCGTGACCGAACGGTTGGACGGCCCGGCGGACCCGCCCGCGGAGATCGCGGGCGGGCCCTCCGCAGGACCGGCTGAAACCCCCCGTACGAGACGACGCCTCGGCCCATCGCCGGCGGTCGCCATCGCCTTCCTCCTCCCGGCCGCGCTGCTGCTCGGCATCTGGGTGGTCTACCCCATCGTCTATTCCGTCTTCCGCAGCCTCTTCGACGCGTCGGGCAGCGGGTTCGTGGGGCTCGGCAACTACGCCACGATCTTCAGCGACAAGGGCATGCTGGTCACGATCCGCAACAACCTCATCTGGGTTGTCGTGGCGCCGATCGTGGTCACCACGCTCGGCCTGATCTTCGCGGTGCTGACCGAGCGCATCAGGTGGTCGACGGCGTTCAAGCTGATCGTGTTCATGCCGATGGCCGTCTCGCTGATGGCCGCCGGCGTGATCTTCCGGCTGGTGTACGAGGAGGACCCCGACAAGGGCCTGGCCAACGCCGTGCTCACCACCGTGCACGACACGTTCTCCTCCTCCCAGGGCTATCCCGAGGCCCGGCCGCGCACCGGCGACCAGTCGCAGGTGGCCGACCAGAACGGCGCGGTCGTCACCAAGCAGCCCGCGCAGGCGGGACAGCCGGTGCTGATCCCGATCGTCGGCGTCAAGCCGCAGATCATGCCCTCCAACGCCCAGCCCGCCCGCGCCCCCTCGGGCAGTGGTTTGTCCGGGACCGTCTGGTTCGACTTCACGCAGGGAGGCGGCGGCCAGAGCGGCGCGGTCGACCCGTCCGAGAAGGGCCTGCCCGGCATGACGGTCGAGGCGGTCAAGGACGGCCAGGTCGCGGCCACCGCGACGACCGCCAACGACGGCACCTTCCGCTTCGACGGCCTGCCCGCCGGCTCCTACGTCGTACGGCTCCCGCAGTCGAACTTCCAGGCCAGCTACGGCGGCCTGACCTGGCTCGGCCCGACGCTCATCACGCCGGCGATCATCGGCGCGTTCGTCTGGGTGTGGGCCGGGTTCGCGATGGTGCTGATCGCGGCCGGGCTCGCGGCCATCCCGCGCGACGCGCTGGAGGCCGCCCGCATCGACGGCGCCTCGGAGTGGCAGGTGTTCCGGCGGATCACCGTGCCGCTGCTGTCGCCGGTGCTGCTCGTCGTCTTCGTGACGATGATCATCAATACGCTGAAGGTGTTCGACCTGGTCTACATCATCGCGCCGGCCTCGGTGCAGCCGCAGTCGAACGTGGTCGCGCTGGAGATGTGGCGCGTGTCGTTCGGCGGCGGGAACAACCAGGGGCTCGGCAGCGCGCTCGCGGTGTTCCTGCTCATCCTGGTCCTTCCCTTCATGATCATGAACATCCGCCGGTTCAGGAGGGACAACACATGACCAGCGCGACCGCCAACCCACCCCTCGGGCTGGAGTCGGGCCCGCCGCGCAGAACCGTCGCGGGCCGGATCGTGGACCGCCTCGGCGGCGGCGTCGTCCAGGTGATCATGATCCTGCTGGGCCTGTTCTGGCTGGTGCCGACGCTCGGCCTGCTGGTCGTGTCCATGCGTACGGTGAAGGTGAACAACGCCGAGGGCTGGTGGACCGTGTTCACCAAGCCCGCCGAGCTGACCATCGCCAACTACAAGAACCTGCTGGCCAGCGGCTTCACCTCGTCGTTCTGGAACACGGTGCTCATCACCGTGCCGACCACGATCCTGGTGATCGGCATCGCGGCCATGGCGGCGTACGCGTTCGCGTGGATGGAGTTCCGCGGGCGGGACACGGCGTTCCTGGTCGTGGTGGGGCTGCTCATCGTGCCCATCCAGATCGCGCTGATCCCCGTCGCCGCCTTCTACGGCGGGGTCGGGATCTTCGGCTCGATCCCGGGCGTGGTGCTGTTCCACACGGCGTTCGGGCTGCCGTTCGCGATCTTCCTGCTGCGTAACTTCTTCGTCGGCATCCCGGCCTCGCTGCTGGAGGCGGCCAGGATGGACGGCGCGCCGGAGTGGAAGATCTTCGCCCAGGTGGTGTTCCCGCTGGGCAAGCCGGCCATCGCCTCGCTCGGCATCTTCCAGTTCCTGTGGGTGTGGAACGACATGCTCATCGCCCTGGTCTTCGCCAACACCGAGAACCAGCCGATGACCAAGGCGCTGCAGTCTCAGATGCGGCAGTTCGGGTCGAACGTGGACATCCTCTCCTCGGGCGCCTTCCTGTCGCTGCTCATCCCGCTGGTGCTGTTCTTCGCCTTCCAGCGGTACTTCGTCCAGGGCATGATGGCCGGTTCCGTCAAGTAGGCCAATCCCGGCGGGCGCCCGCCTTCCCGAGGGGGGCAGGCGGGCGCCCGTAACATGCGGTTGCGGACCTCCGATGATTGTTCATGAAGCGTCTTCTCGCCCTCGCAGCAGCAGCCTTCATCTCCTTACCCCTCACCCCCGCGGCCGCGCTCGACGGCACTCCCGGCGCGCCGGGGGCGGGCGACCCGTACTTCCCCGGTCAGGGGAACGGCGGCTACGACGCCGGCCACTACGACCTCGCCCTCGACTACGACCCGTCCTCGAACTTCCTGACCGGCGTCGCCTCCGTCTCCGCCCGTGCCACCCAGGCGCTGAGCCGCTTCGACCTCGACCTGGTCAGCTCGTTGTCCGTACGCTCGGTGACCGTGGACGGCATCGCGGCCGCCTTCGCCCAGAGCGGCTCCGAGCTGGTCGTCACACCCGCCGCCGGGCTGGCCTCGGGTCGGGCCTTCTCCGTCGTGGTCCGGTACGACGGCAGGCCCACGCACGTCCTCGACCCCGACGGCTCCCGCGACGGCTGGATCAGGACCAGCGACGGCGTCTTCAACGCCAACGAGCCGCAGGGCGCGATGACCTGGTACCCCGGCAACCATCACATGACGGACAAGGCGACGTACCGGTTCGCGGTGACCGTACCCAGCACCAGGGTCGCCGTGGCCAACGGGGACCTGGTGTCGCGGGCGTCGGGCGGCGGGCGGACGACGTACGTGTGGGAGGCCCGGGAGCCGATGGCGAGCTATCTGGCCACGGTATCGATCGGGAAGTTCCAGCTTTCTGACGTTAAGGTCGGAAATTTCCGTGTAATCACCGCCGTGGACCCCAAGCTTGCCGACAAGGCGACGAACTTCGCCAACCGCCACGCACCGGTCCTCGACTACTTCACCACGCTCTTCGGCCCGTACCCCTTCTCCTCCACCGGCGGCATCGTCGACCACGAGCCGAACGTCGGCTACGCCCTGGAGACCCAGACCCGGCCCATCTACCCCGTCGTGCCGAGCGAGTCGCTGCTCGCGCACGAGCTGGCCCACCAGTGGTTCGGCGACTCGGTCACGCCCACGCTGTGGCGCGACATCTGGCTGAACGAGGGCTTCGCCACGTACGCCGAGTGGTTGTGGCTGGAGAAGATCGGCAGCCGTACCGTGCAGACCTCCTTCGACGGCGTCTACGCCAAGCCCGCCGACGACGACTTCTGGCAGACGCCCCCCGCCGACCCCGGCGACGCCGCCGGCCTCTTCCACGACCCCGTCTACGACCGAGGGGCGGCGACCCTGCACGTCCTGCGCCGTACCGTCGGCGACGCCGTGTTCTTCACGATCCTGCGTACGTGGGCGAACGAGCACAAGTACGGCAACGCCGACACCGCCGCCTTCATCGCCCTGTCGGAACGCGTCTCGGGCCGGCAGCTCGACGCCCTCTTCGACGCCTGGCTCTTCCAGCCCGGCAAACCCTCGTTGTGATCATTCCGGTACGGCCTGCCCGCCCGTTTCGGCGGCGAGCCGTACCAGACCTGGATAAGCTTCACGGCCATGGCCGGTCGTCCTTTGCATGAAGTCGTCGAAGCCGGATGGGCTCAGGCTCTTGAGCCCGTCTCCGAGCAGATCTCGCTGATGGGCGAGTTCCTGCGCAAGGAAATCGCCGAAGGCAGGCAGTACCTGCCCGCCGGCGCCCATGTCCTGCGCGCGTTCAGCCAGCCCTTCGACGACGTCAAGGTGCTCATCGTGGGCCAGGATCCCTACCCCACGCCCGGACACCCCGTCGGGCTGTCGTTCTCGGTGGCGCCCGACGTGCGGCCGCTGCCCGGGAGCCTGGTCAACATCTACAAGGAGATGGAGGCCGACCTCGGGCTGCCCCGTCCCGCCAACGGCGACCTCACCCCGTGGGCCGAGCAGGGCGTGCTGCTGCTCAACAGGGTCCTCACGGTGATGCCCGGCAAGCCCGCCTCCCACCGGGGCAAGGGCTGGGAACAGGTCACCGAGCAGGCCATCCGCGCCCTCGTGGCCCGCGACAAGCCGATGGTCGCCATCCTGTGGGGCCGCGACGCGCGCAACCTCGCGCCGATGCTCGGCAGCGTGCCGCGTATCGAGTCGGCGCACCCGTCCCCGCTGTCGGCGCGCAGCGGCTTCTTCGGCTCGCGGCCGTTCAGCCGGGCCAATGAGCTGCTCACCCAGCAAGGCGCCGCGCCTGTCGAGTGGAAGCTGCCCTAGCATCGTCGCCATGAGTGATGAAGCGAAGTTCCTGCGCCTCACGGTCGAGCTGACCGTGGAGGTGCTCGACGTGAACGCGCTGCAGGCGGCGGCGCTGGCCGAGATCAGGCATCCCGATGCCGACCTCACCGACGAGGAGCGCGCGGAGCAGGCCGACCTGGTCAACTCCGACGAGACCGGCGCCTCGGCGCTGCAGTGGCTGATCGAGCCCGACCACGTGCTGCAGCTCGTGGACCACATCACCGAGATCGAGCCGCGCGAGGCCGTTCTCGGGGTGGAGCCGTCCGAAGGGCCGAGCGAGGACGAGGAAGAGCACGACCACGACCACGACCACGTGTGACGTACGGCGATCGGCCACGACGCCCCTCCCGCGTCGTGGCTTCTCGCCTCGCTAGGATCGACCCCATCGGGACCTGAACGTCAGCCAGAAGACCGACCCCGTCGGGACCTGGACGTCGACCACAAGATCGACTGCGTCGGAACCTGGACGTCGACCACAAGATCGACCCCATCGGAACCTGGACGTCGACCACAAGGCCGACCCCATCGGAACCTGAACATCGGCCACAAGAGGGCAGAGCGCAATGATCGTGGCATTCTCCATCACCCCGCTCGGAGTCGGCGAAGGCGTCGCCGAACCGGTCGCCCGCGCCGTCAAGATCGTCCGCGAAAGCGGCCTCCCGAACCGCACGGACGCGATGTTCACCACGATCGAGGGCGAGTGGGACGAGGTGATGGCCGTCATCCGCCGCGCCGTGGACGCCGTCTCCGAAGTCGCCCCCAGGGTCAGCCTCGTCCTGAAGGCCGACCTCCGCGAGGGCGTGACAAACGGCATGACCACCAAACTGGAATCCCTCGAACGCCACCTCCCCTAACCCTCCCCCTCCCCTTCCCCACACCCATCCCCTGTCCCGCCGCCCCGCCCCGCACCAGCTTCGCCACATCCCCACCCTGGCTCTCGGGAATGCGCCCCGATCCGCCCACGCTCCCCCTCAAGGCTTCGCCACCGACTGCCCGTCCCCGGCCTCTCCACGTCCCCGCTCTCGTCGTTACGCCGTGAGCTGCCCGCACCCCCACCCTCACCCATTGAGGCACGCGTCACCCCGCCCCGGACTCGCCACGCCGCCGTCACGCCGGGTTCGCCACCTCCCCATCCCCGCTCGTAGATGCGCCCCCGAGCCGCCCGCACCCTCACCGATTTGCCACGCTCCCCCTCGGCGTTTCGCCACGCGCCACCCCCGTCCCCGGTCTCTCCACGCCGCCGTCCCCCGATTTCGCCACGTCCCACGCCAGCTTTCGTGGTTGCGCACTGAGCCACCCACGGCCTCACGGATACGGCACGCGTCACCCCTGCCCTGGCCGCTCCACCAGCAGTCACCCCGGGTTCGCGTCCCGCCCCGGCTCTCGTGAACGCACCCTGAGCCGCTCACGGCTTCGCCCCCGGCTGCCCGTCCCCCGGCCTCTCCACGTCCCCGGCTCTCGTCGTTACGCCGTGAGCTGCCCGCACCCCCACCCTCACGGATAGGGCACGCGTCACCCTGCCCCGGACTCGCCACGCCGCCGTCACCCCGGGTTCGCCGCCTCTCCACCCCGCTCGTAGATGCGCCCCGAGCCGCCTACCCCCCTCCGCAGATTCGCCACGCCCCCTCACGGAGGCTGCACGCGTCACCGCCCACTGCCTCTCCACGCCGCACTCACCTCCGGATTCGCCACGCTGCCGTCACGCCGGGTTCGCCACCTCCCCGCCCCGCTCGTAGACCCCGGGCCGCCCACACCCCACCTCCGCGGATTCGCCATGCCCCTCAACCGATACGGCACGGTGGCCCCTACGGCGCTCCCTCGCGCTTCGCTTCCCACGGTCCGCTACTCCCCGCCTCTACGGCCTGCTTGAGTGGGTTTGGCGATGTACAGGAGTGGATGGCAGGCGGCTGGGCCGGGATTCGCGCTGCCGGGTCCCCCAATCCGGACGGCGGTCGTTGGCGTTCGGTCGTCGCTGAGCGGCGCCCTAGACATCCGATGACCGAGCGCCTGAGCCGCGTCGGGTTGGTCGGTGATCGATCGGGCGGCGGCGTTCCCGGGCCCATTCCAGGACGTTGAACGGCCGCAGCCTTTTCTGTGTCTGCCCTTGGGAGCGCGAATCGCGATATGTCTTGACCAGTCCTTGGACGCGACATATCGTGTCACTCGACGTCGAACGCGATAGTACGCGTCCCGGAGGTAGGAGACATGCGACAAGAGCGAGTGCCAGTCCTGGTGGTCGGCGGCGGGTACGCGGGGTTGAGCGCGGCGGCGTTGCTGGCCTGGCGTGAGGTGCCGGTCATGCTGGTCGAACGGCACCCGAGCACGTCCATCCAGCCCAAGGCGTTCGGCATGGGACCACGAGCGGTCGAGCTGCTGCGCCCCATCCCCGGCATCGAGCAGGCGCTCCTCGACATCTGGGCGGGACTCGGCGACTCCATGCGCATCGCGATCGCCGAGAACCTGGCCGATCCCGACCCGCACGTGATCGTCGGCAGCCAGGACGAATTCGCCTTCCTGACCGATCTCACCCCCGCGCCCCAGGTGAGCGCACCCCAGTCGGAGATCGAGCGGGTGCTTCGCGCCTACGCCGAGGAGCTGGGCGCCGACCTGCGTTTCTCCACCGAGCTGATCTCCCTCGACCAGGACGACGAGGGCGCCTCCGCCGTCATCCGCGACGCGAACGGCGTGGAGACCCTCGTACGGGCCGACTACGTGGTGGCCGCCGACGGCCATCGGAGCCGGCTGCGCGAGCAGTTGGCCGTCCCCACCTCCGGCAAGGGCGAGCTCGGCCAGATCCACTCGATCATGTTCGACGCCGACCTGACCGGCCTCGTGGACGAGCGCGAGGTCGTCGTCTGGTACCTGCGGAACGACGTGTTCACCGGCGTCATCCTCACCGGCACCGGCGTGGGCGCCCACGTGCTCGGCGTCAACTACGACCCGTCCAAGGGCGAGAGCGCGGACGACTTCACCGAGGAACGTTGCGTCGAGCTCGTCCGCATCGGCACCGGCCTGCCGGACCTGGATGTGCAGGTGCTCGACACGACGAGCTTCGCCTTGGCGCACGTCGTGGCCGGCACCTACCGCGCCGGACGCGTGTTCTTCGCCGGCGACGCCGCCCACACCATGCCTCCGACCGGCGGCCAGGGCGGCAGCACGGCGCTCCAGGACGGCTGCGACCTGGCCTGGCGCCTCTGGCTGGTGGTCACGGGCCAGGCCGGGCCGGACTTCCTGGACACCTACGACGCCGAACGCCGCCCCATCGGCAACCTGACGGCCGACGCCCAGCTCGCCAACCTCGCCGTACGCATGCCCCTCGGCGAGCATGCCGACTACCCGGAGCCCCTGGACGACCCGGTCGCCGTGCTGCTCGGCCACCGCTACCACTCGACGGCGATCCTGGAGGAGCCCGGCGACGACGGCTCGATCCTGGAGGACCCGCGTGTGCCGAACGGCCGCCCCGGCAGCCGCGCCCCGCACGTGGTGCTCGACTGGGAGGGCCAGCGCATCTCGACCATCGACCTGTTCGGCTCGGGCTTCGTCCTGCTGGCCGACAAGAGCGGCGGCCAGGTCTGGATGGACGCCGGCCGCGTGGTCAAGGAACGCCTGGGCCTGCAGCTCACCCGCATCCTGGTGGACGAGGAGCTGACGGACGTCGAGGGCACCTGGCGCGAACGGTACGGCGTGGGCGAGGGCGGCGCCGCCCTCGTCCGCCCCGACGGCTACGTGGCCTGGCGCAGCCCCCACCCCACCCCCGATCCGACCACCACCCTCCAACAGGTCCTCACCCACATCCTCAACCGCTGACCAGCGCCGCGCCCTCTGGCAGTCGCCCGAACCCCCTGATCGGCGGCCGGACCGACTGGCATCCGGGTCCGTGACCCGAAGGGCGAGCCGATCACTCGACCAGGGCGGAGTCGAGGAGGGGGCTGGCCAGTAACGCGGCCAAGGCTGGGGTCGGGGGCGGAGACTGGGCGGGGAGTGGGCGTAGTCGGGGCGGGGGCTGGGCGGTCATGCGGCCAGGGCG
>JABFVJ010000396.1 GCA_013362835.1 Nonomuraea sp.
CGATCTCGAACGCGGCCGGCACCTTCGCCGGATTCGCCGACACCCCGGCGCGCCTGGTCGGCGTCGAGGCGGAGGGCGGCGCCGGGGCGGCCCGCGGCCGGCTCGGCGTCCTGCACGGCTGCCGCTCGCTGTTCCTCCAGGACGACGACGGGCAGATCACCCAGGCGCACTCCATCGCCCCCGGCCTCGACTACCCGGGCGTCGGCCCGGAGCACGCCCACCTGCGCGACCTGGGCCGGGCCCGCTACGACACGGTGACCGACGACGAGGCGGTCGGCGCGGCGCTGCGGCTGGCGCGCACCGAAGGCATCCTCCCCGCGCTCGAATCGGCGCACGCCCTCGCCTGGGTGATCCGCGCCGCGGGCGACGGCGAGCTGCCCGCGGGATCGACGGTGATGATGACGCTGTCCGGCCGAGGCGACAAGGACGTGGCGACCCTGAAGGAGCTGCTGTGACGAACCCCACCCTGGCCGCCGGCGCGGTCGAACGCCACCTGCGCGCCCGCCGCGACACCGGCCGCGGCCTGCTCATGCCGTACATCACCGGGGGCATCGCGTCCGACTGGACGGACTACCTGAAGGCGTTCGCCGAAGCCGGCGCGGACGCGATCGAGCTCGGCCTGCCCTTCTCCGACCCCACGCTGGACGGCCTCACCATCCAGCAGGCCAGCGACGCGGCGCTGGCTCAGGGGGCGAGCACCCGCCGCATCCTCGCCGACCTGGCCGAGGTCCGGGACCTGGGCGTGCCGCTGGTCGTCAGCACCTACTACAACCTGGTGCTGCACGACGGCCCCGAGGCGTTCTGCGCCGCGCTGCGCCGGGCCGGCGTCGACGGCCTGATCGTGCCCGACCTGCCGGTGCACGAGGCCGACGAGCTGGCGGACGTGGCCGCCGCCGCCGGGATCGACCTGGTCCTGCTGGCCTCGCCGGCGACACCGGAGCCACGGCTGGCCGAGATCGCGCGCCGCAGCCGCGGGTTCATCTACGCGGTGTCGGTGATGGGCACGACCGGTGAACGTGCCACCCTCGCCGCCTCGGCGGCCGAGCTCACCGCGCGGATCAGGCGCAGCACCGACCGCCCGGTCTTGCTAGGATTTGGCATTTCCACGCCTGACCAGGCGCGGGAGGCCCGCCGGCACGCCGACGGCGTGGTCGTCGGCGCCGCGGTCATGCGACGGGTGCTCGACGGGGCCGCGCCCGACGACCTGCGCGCCTTCCTCGCGACCCTGCGCCGGGCCCTCGACCAGGAGTGACGCACCACGATGACCCCCGACGCCGGGCACGAGGCGAGATACCGCGCCATCGCCGCCGACCTCGCCGCGAAGATCCGGTCGGGACACTACGCCCCCGGTGAGGCGCTGCCGCCGCAACGGGAGCTGAGCGCCTCCTACGGGGTCACCCTCATGACGCTGCGCCAGGCGTTGCGGGAGCTCAGCGACGAGAGGCTGATCGTGCAGCGGCCCGGCAAGGGCACGTTCGTCGCCCCGCCCCACCTGGCGTATCAGCTCGACTCGCTCCGCAGCCTGGTCGACGACCTGCGGCAGCAGGGCCACGACGTGCGTACCTCGGTGGCGGGGCGGGCGGTGCGCCGGGCTCCCGCGCGGATCGCCGCCGAGCTGCGGCTGCGTCCCGGTGACACCGCCCTGCGGCTGGAGCGGGTGCGCGAGTTCGGGGGGCGTCCCGCCGTGCACCAGGTGTCCTGGGTCCGCCGGCCGGTGGCCGACCTGATCCGCGAGCGCGACTTCACCGCCGTCTCCCTCTACGCGGCCCTCGCCGACGCGGGAGTGGCGGTCGCGCGGGCGTCGGAGGTGGTCAGGCCCGGCCTGCTCGATCCCGCCGCCGCCCGCAGGCTCCGGGAGCCGCAGGGCAGCCCGGTGCTGGTCAGCACGCGGATCACGTACGCGCTCGACGCCACGCCCGTGGTGTCCGACCACGCCACCATCCTCGGCAGCATGATGGAGATCCGCACCGAACGCGCCGCCACCGGCCTCTCCCTCACCTGGGGCGCCACCAGCTGAGAGCGGGCGGTCCACCCGACGCGCTCAGGCGGACTGTCGTTCCTCGCGCCGGCGGATCAGTTCCTCGACCGCGGTCGGCAGGGTCGTCTCGAAGTCGATCAGCTTCGCCCAGGTCGGGGTCACCACGATCCGGACCATGCCGTCGTGGTAGAGGGAACGCACCTCGGCCTCCCACACGACCCGTTGCTCGGGCGTCATCTGGTAGGTGGTGGTCGTCTGGAGGTATTCGTCCGGGATGTCGTCGACGTAGTCCAGCTCGGCCCGGCCGCGGATGAGCAGGATCTTGGGCGGGTGCGACTCGGTGTCGATCGTCAGGGCGACCATCGGGTTCTCGCTCAGGGACCGAAGCTTCGGCGCGTTCTTCGGCGTGCACACGACGATCTCCGAGCCGTTCCAGGCGAAGATGATCGGGATGTTGCGGGGGGTGCCGTCCTTGGCGACGTACGCCACGCGGGCCACGTCGCGGGCCAGGAGCTCCTGGCTGAGCGGGCGGTTCAGAACCTCGGTGACCTCGTACGATTCCATCGTCATTCCTCTCAGGGTTGTTTCCCGGTGTCGGTTCAGGGGCGTTCGGTCACGGCCTGCGCGGTGGCCGGTCGTGGTGCGGGCGGCGGGGTTCCGTTCGACAGGCGCAGGGCCGGGCTGAGCATCGCGGTGACAGCGAGCGACGCCATCGCCATCACGGCCATGGCCGCACCCGCGGGCAGGAACTGGGCGACCAGCCCGGCCAGCGTGGCGCCGGCCGCCTGCATCGCCTTCATGCCGGTGACGTGCAGGCCCAGCGCCTGACCGCGGACGTCCTCGCCGATCAGCGCGATCAGCCGTTCCTGCAGCAGCAGCGTGGACGCGAAGCCGATCGACGCCACCGCGACGACGCCCGCCGCGACCGGCGTGCCGAGCGGCAGCACGAACAGCAGGTACGGCAGCGCGAGCAGGAAGCGCAGCGGGGTGGCGTACCGCCGCCGCGCCTCCGGTGACATGAACCGCCCGGCGGCCAGGTCGCCGAACAGCATGCCCAGCGCCGCCGCGACGAACAACGCGGCGGCGGACCGCGGCGCGTAGGGCACGAACAGCGCCTCGCAGCCCACGACCAGGCCGTTGGGCACCCACGCCGCCAGGTAGAGGGCCCGGCGGGCCGGCGTGGACAGCAGGTGCCGGTTGACCCGCCAGGTGGCCGCGACGGACGGGCGGCCGGACGCCCGCGCCGGCCGGGCGCTGAGTCCCCACCGCAGCACCAGGGCCGCGACGAAGGCCAGCGCCGCGCTGATGGCCAGCGTCGTACGCGGTGACACCACTGCCAGCAGGATGCCGCCGAGCGCGAAGCCGGCGATCTGCATCGCGCCGACCGAGATGTTGAGCGCCGAGCGGCCGAGCACGTACCCGTCCGGCGGCACGATCTCGTTGAGCAGGCCGTACCGGACGCCGCCGCCGATCGAGCCGACCAGGCCCAGAGCCAGGATCACCGCGAACATCGCCCACAGCGGCATGCCCGGGACGGCCAGCGCCACGCCGGCCAGGCCGCCGGCCAGCGCGGTCAGCGTCAGCGCCGTACGCGGCCGCACCCGGTCGGCCACCGACAGCAGCGTGGTGGCGCCGACCAGTTCGGCGAACGACGGCCCGAACATGCTCAGCGCGGCCAGCAGCGGGGAGTCCGTGCGGGCGTACACCAGCGTGGCGAGCGCCAGCCCGTTCAGCGTGGTCGAGGCGACCTGCGCGCACGAAGCCGCGAACAGCGGGGTGAACTCGGGTGTTCGAAACAGTTCCCGGTACGTACGCATCGCTGGGGAATTCCTTACTCTCGGCTCACTCACGAGCCTGTACCCACGAGGGCTTATGCGTCTAATGCCACCTTCAGCGAGAATCCATCGATAAGCTTGATGAATGCTCGACATCGTCCGGCTTCGTGTCCTGGCGGCGGTCGCCGCCCACGGTTCGGTCACCGAGGCGGCCAAGGAGTTGCACTACTCCCAGCCCTCGATCAGCCACCATCTGGCCCGGCTGGAGGCGGCGACCGGAGCCAAGCTGATCCAGCGTGCCGGGCGTGGCATCCGGCTCACGCCCGAAGGCGAGCTGCTCGCCCGCCGCGCGGCGGAGATCGTCGGCCGGGTCGACGCGGCCGGCGCCGAACTGGCCGCCCAGCTCGGGCTGCAGACCGGCCGGGTCCGCCTCTCGGCCTTCAGCTCGGCCCTGAGCGTGCTGGTCCCGCCCGCGGCCATGGCGTTGTCCCGGTCGTACCCGAACATCGAGCTGCACCTGGCCGACGCCCATCCCACGGTGGCCCGGCGGCGGCTGCGCGACGGCTCGGCCGACCTGGCGATCGTGCACCGCTACGACGACGCCGTGCCCGACGACGGCATCCGCTACTCCTATCTCCTCGACGACCCGATGTACCTGCTCAGCCGGCACCCCGGCCAGAGGCTGGCCGACCACCGGGACTCGGCGTGGATCGCGGGCTGCGAGAACTGCCGTGGCGAACTGCTCCAGTTCTGCGAAGCCGCCGGGTTCAGCCCGCGCATCACCTACACCAGCGACGACATCGTCGTCGAGCAGGCGTTCGTCGCGGCCGGGCTCGGGGTCACCACCATGCCCGGTCTCGCGCTGCGCTCACACCACGCGGACGGGGTCGTCGCCAGCGAGCTGACCGAGTTCCGGCGCCGCGTCTACCTCGCCACGTTCGGCGAGCCACCAGACCCGCCCGCCACGACCGCGTTCATCGCCGCCCTGCGCACCACCATCGACGCCCTCCAGCTGGGGAACCACCCTCGGGCCGGCAGCGGGAGCCGGGCGTGAACCGCGGTCAGAAGGTGGCGATCGGGTTGACCGGGCTGCCGGACGTGCCGGCGAAGCGGACCGGCGCGACCGCGAGCTGGAAGTCCCACTGGCCGAGCTCGGCGGCCGTCGCCGCGCACGCCTCCAGGTCGCAGTTGTCGAGCATCCACAGCCCCATGGCGACGAGGCTCACGGCGTGAACCGGCATCAGGACGTCTTCGTACCCTGACGGCTGAACGTCCTGGGGGGTGTCGGCGCCGATCAGCGCGACCTCCCGTTCGTGCAGCCACGGCAGGCAGGACACGTGCCAGCCGGCCTGCGTGACACCGCCGGACTCACCGGCCTCGTGCCGGACGCGGCCATAGCCGGTCCGCAGGAGTACCGCGTCGCCGGGTCGCACCCGCACACCCTGGCGGCGCTCGGCCTCCTCGAGATCGTCGGGGAACACGCCCTCCCCCGGCTCCAGCCACGGCACGTCGCGCGCGCTCGCGACGTCCAGCAGGACGCCGCGCGTGACGATCCCGTTCGCCGCCGCCGTGACGGCCGCCCACGCCGACCCGGTCGCGGCGTCGACCAGCTCGTGCGACCGCCCGTTGTACATCCTGCCGTCCCAGAAGATGTGGCACGGCGAGTCGATGTGGGTGAGGGTGTTGCCGTGGAAGGTGACGCCGAGCCGCTCGGACGAGAAGCCCCAGCGCCGGTCGTTGTGGAAGAGCGCCGGCATGTTCTCGGCGCCCGGCATCTCGGCGGCGCACGGGCACGTCGTCGTCGCCCGTTCCATGTCCTGCGGTACGGCGACCTCCCACGCGCACGACACGCTCCTGCCGTGGCGCACGGCCCGCGCCGCCGCCAGCCGGACGTCGTCGGTGATGTGGTTCAGCGTGCCGAGCTCGTCGTCGTCGCCCCACCGTCCCCAGTTCGACAGCGTGTCGAAGTATCCGAGCACGTCGTCCTGAGTGGGCATCGGTCGCCCTGCCGTCATCCCAGCATCGGCCTCTCCGGTCACGCGGTTCGAGGCACCGAAGGCAGGGTTTCCCGCCCTCTCCTTTGACATGCCAAGGCGCGCTGGGCTGGCATGGTACTAGATCAGCGAGCCGGTTGCCGCGACGCCGGGGTGGGATCCTGGCGGAAGATGATCGCGGCGCCCAGGGCGGCGTCGGCGGGCACGAACATCTCCTCCGGACCGGTACGGGTGACCGGGACGTCGTTGTCGCGCAGCAGCCGCTCGGTGGCGGCGAGGTCGCGTACCGACACCGCGTAGGCGACGAACGCCGGCAGGGACACGGGACGTTCGCCCGGCAGCAGGCCGGCGAGCGCCGACGCGGGCACGACGGTGACGCCCGCCCGGTCGTCCCGCAGGGGGCCGAAGTAGATGCCGTAGCGCCGCTCGAGCTCGGGCAACGCCGGGTCGGCGACGCACAGGACGCATGCGACCAGGCCGGTCGCACCGTTGGGATGCTCGGTGTGCCGCTGGTCCTCGACCGGCGGGTTCTCGGCGAACCCGATCCTGCCTTCCGGTACGCGTCCCGCGGGAAGATCGGGATCGGAGATCTCCAGGTAGCGGGCGGGCTCCATCCTGGTCCCCGCGCTGGTCTCGACCGGCCGCTGGACGGCGTGCACACCGCCATGGCCGACCCCGCCGGCCGTCAGCCGCGCGGCGACGCCGTCGATGTCCGGCGTATTGGCGATCATGATGTGCAGGCCCTGGAAACGCCGGAGAAAGAACGCGATGTTCGCGGCGGTGGCACGTACGGCCGCCACCAGCCCCGGCAGCTCGTCGTCGGGCACGCGCAACGGGATCGGGCGGGCTTCGCCGGGCAGGCGGCCGTTCTCGTCGACGACGGCCACGAGCTCGACGAAGTTGCCGGGAAAGTACACGTGGGTGTTGGCCACCCCGAACGGCTCGGCGCTCCCGCCCGCCACGCGCGGGAGAACGGGACAGGCGGGCGGCGGCACCGTGAAGCCCAGCCGGCGGTACCGCTCCATCGCCTCGCCCATGTCCCGCACGATGTGCCCCACATGATGCAGGCCGTCGACGTCGTCGCCCATGGCGGGGACACCTCCGCAGTAAGAGAAGAGTTGACTTTCTTTTGAGAGTAAACCATCACTTGTGAGTGCGGTAGTGTCCGGGGCATGGGCGACGGCGGGCTACGCGAGCGCAAGAAGGCCAAG
>JABFVJ010000004.1 GCA_013362835.1 Nonomuraea sp.
AGGCGATCAAGACGGGTGGCGCGCCGCGCCCGGGGCGGGGGCGGCGGGTGCAGCGCCTGCTCGCGGGCACACGGCTGCCGCGCTCGGTCAGCCTGGGGCTGGCGCTGCCGCTCGCGCGTCCCGGCCGGTCGGCGATGACGCTGGCCGCCGTGGTGCTCGGCGTGACCACGGTCACGCTGGCCTCCGGCCTGTTCCGTACGATGACCGCCTACGGCGACACCGTCCAGCGGATCGGGCACGTGCACACGGTCGTCCACGTGGGGCGGCCGGACCAGACCAGGCCGGTGCACGACGACGCCGGGATCGAGGCGCTGCTGCGCTCGCTGCCGGGCGCGACGCACGTGACCGCCGACGCCTGGATCGACGTCCACCTGGCGGGACGCACCGGCCGCATCATGGCCCAGTTCCTCCGCGGCGACCACGCGACCAGGGGCGACGTGATCGTGGCCGGGCGGCCGATGTCGGGTCCTGGCGAGGTCGTGGCGCCGTCGGCGTTCCTGCGCAAGCACGGGTTCGCGATCGGCGACCGGCTCACGCTCGTGCTCGGCGGCGCGCGTACGTCCGCCGTGATCGTCGGCGAGGCCATGGACGGCGCCGGCGACCTGGTCATGGTGACCTGGCCGACGCTGATCGCCCTGGACCCGGCGCAGCGGGCCACGCAGTACGAGGTGCGGCTGTCGCGGGGGAGCGACGTCGAGGCGTACAACAAGGCGGTCAGATCGGCCGATCCCGGCCTGTACCCGAGCACCCACACCCAGGTGAACCGCGACACCGTCGCCGTGGTCGGCGCGGCGTCGCTGTTCACGCTGCTGCTGGGCGCGGTGGCGGCGCTCGGGGTGTTCAACACCGTGCTGCTCAACACCCGGGAACGCCGCCGCGACCTCGGCATGCTCAAGTCGATCGGGATGACGCCGCGCCAGGTGACCGTGATGACGGTGACGTCCATGGCGGCGCTGGGCGCGGCCGGCGGCGTGCTCGGCCTCCCCCTGGGGGTGGGGGCGCACCGGATGGTCGTCGCGGCGATGTCCGACGCGGCGGGGATCGTGCTGCCCGCCTTCATGCTCGACGTGTGGCGGGCGACCTGGCTGGTGGCGCTGGTGGGGGCCGGGGTGGGGATCGCCATGCTGGGCGCCTACCTGCCGGCGAGGTCGGCGGCCAGGATGACGATCTCCGAGGCTCTGCACACAGAATGACTTAACCAGTTAAGGCCGCAGGCCGGAAAGGTTCCGGCCTGCGGCGGGCGGAAGGGGTCAGGCCTTGGCGCAGGTGGCGCCGTTGAGGGTGAACGCGGCGGGGACGCCGTTCGTGCCCGGCGAGGAGGCCCCGTTGAGGCCGAAACCGACCGTTCCGCCGGCCGGGATGGTGGCGGTCCACGACTCGTTGGTGACGGTCAGCTGGGCGCCGCTCTGGGTGGCCTTGGCGTTCCAGACGCTGTTGACGGTCTGGCCGGCGGGGAAGGAGAAGACCAGCTTCCAGCCGTTGACGGGGGCGGCCCCGCCGTTACGGATGGTGACGTCGGCGTTGAAGCTGGTACCCCAGTCGGACAGGCGGTAGGTGACGGTGCAGCCCCCGGTCGTGGGGGTCACAGTGGGCGTCACAGTGGGCGTCACGGTCGGGGTGACCGTGGGGGTCACCGTCGGGGTCACCGTCGGGGTGACGGTGGGGGTGGTGGTCGGGCCGGGGCCGTTCTTGGCGGACTGGCGGTCGGCGTGGGCGCGGAAGGCGGCCAGCTCCGGCGCCCCCTGCGACACCCCGAACTTGCCGTCCACCGACCGGTCCTGGTACCACCAGAACCCGGTCCCGTCGCCGCCCGCCTCCTCGAACGCCTGGAAGATGGCGTTCCACCACTGCGTGCGGTCCACGTTGTGCACGTTGAACTCGCCCATGTAGAACGGCTTGCCGACCACCTCGTGCGACTCCTTGACCCACGTCCGCACCAGCGCCTGCGTCTGCGCGATGCTCAGCGCCGCCCAGTCCTCCGTCGGGTACGGGTGCGCCGAGGTGAAGTCGATCCACGGCGACTGGTGGATCTTGACGAACGGGTTGCCCTCGTCCCCGCCGAACCCGAAGCGCGTCTCGTGCGCCTCCAGCCCGGTGCCGAGCAGGTGGTTGGGGTCGATGCCCTTGACGAACGCGCCCATCTCGTCCACCCACGCGCGCAGGGTCGTGCCCGTGGTGTTCTCGTTCGGCGTCTGGTCCTGGTAGCGGGGCTCGTTCATGAGCTCCCACGCGAAGATCGTCGGGTCGTCCTTGTACGTGACGCCGCTGTAGTGGTTGACGCGGTTCAGCGCGTGGCTGACGTAGTTCTTGTACGAGGTGAAGCACCCGGGGCAGACTGTTTTGTTGAAGAACTTGCCGCGCCCGGGATGCCCGCCCGACAGGCCCTCCCACTCCAGTCGGCGGTCGATGCCGCCGTACGCCTCCCAGTAGTTCTCGAACACGGGCAGCAGCTTGACCCCGTGCGCCTTGGCCGACTCGATGACGTAGTCGAACAGGGCGAACTCCTGCTCGTTGTAGACGCCCTTGGCGGTCTCGAAGCCGTGCCAGCTCTCATGGCTGAACATCCACAGCCGCAGCACGCCGACCTTGTCGGCCTGTAACCGGGCGAAATGCGCGTCGATGCGCGCCTTGTCCATGTACTGCGACTCGGTGTCGCCCGAGCCGCTGCCGAAGGTGAACAGGTCGTAGGTGTTGGCCCCGGCGAAGAAGAACTTCTTGCCGTCGAGGCAGAAGTTCACCCCGCAGCGGTAGGCGAACCCCGAGGGCGCGGCCGAGGCGGCGGGCGCCCTCAGCGCGGTCAGGCCGATCGCCGCGAGGAGCAGGGCGAGGAGGGTGGCCAGCGCGGCGCGCCGGCGTGGGGACGGGGGGTGAATGGCGTTCATGACGTGCCGTCTTTCTGCGAGCGGTCGGTCATTCGGCCCGGACGGCGTCCAGGTGGAAGGTGCCTGGGCTGACCCAGACGTAGATGCCGCGTACGTCGGCCAGGTCCTCGTGCGCGCACGACAAACCGGACAGCAGGTCGGTCCGTACGGTGGCGGTGGTGCCGGGGTTCTGGTAGCCCCAGGTCGACTGGCACCAGGTGTGACCGGGGCCGGTCTGGAAGGCGACGCTGGTGGAGGTGCCCGCGCCGGCGCTCCTGAGCTCGAAGGCGAGCGCGGACTTGGCCGACAGGTCCACCGGCTCGGCGAGCGCGGCGCCGAACCAGCCGCCGCCCGTGGCGTCCACGCGCAGGCCGTGGTCGCCGTCACTGGCGTAGTCGTCCGACCCGGCGACCGTGCCCGCGTCCTGCTGCCAGTTCCCGGCGGCCCAGCCCTGCGTGCCGTCCTCGAAGGAGAACAGCTTGATCGCGGCGCCGGGGTCGGGCTTGACGATCACGGTGATCGTGGCGGCGTTCGACAGCCGCAGCAGCGCGTCGCGCACGGTGTAGGACGCGGACGCGCGCCCGCTGAAGCCCTCGGCGGGCGTGAAGGTCACCTCGCCGCCGTCCGCGGCGAAGGTCCCCTGCGGGGTGGCCAGCGTGCTCTGCCGTCCCGCCGCCGCGGGATCGAGGTCCACGCTCCCGGTACGGACGCCGCCCGCGTACGCGACGTCGTTGGCCGTGACGGCAAGCGTGACGGGCGTGCCGTACGACGTCGTCGCGGTGTCGTGGTCGGCGACCGGCGGGAACAGCGGCGGCCTGCCGCGCAGCTCCGCCGAGGCGTTGGTGACGGTCTGGCAGACGGGACTCGGGCAGTAGACCGTGAACCCGTCGTAGTCGGGATAGAGCGTCCCGTCGTCCTGCGCCCCGGCCAGCATCCAGTACGCCACCCCGCTCCCGCCGCCCCGCACGAACGCGTCGAGCCAGCGGCGGTAGACGGGGTTGCGGGTGGACTTGTCCAGCAGGCCGAACTCGCCCAGCACCACCGGCTTGCCGGCCCGCCGGGCGTCGGCCAGATGCCGGTCGATCCAGGCGAGGCCCCAGGCCGCGTCCTTGCCCCAGTGGTCGGGGTACAGGTGCAGCGACATGAGGTCGATCTTCGGCAGGCGGGCCAGGGCGAGGGTGTCCACGCCCTCGGAGCAGTCCTCGGTGAAGTCGGCGCCGCCGGGGCGGCAGTAGAAACCCTCGTCGCCGGCGCTCACCAGGTGGCGCGGGTCGACCGACTTGACGTGCCGGGACATCTCGTCGGCCCAGGCGGTCAGGGTCGCGGTGGAGCAGGAGGGCGAGGCGGGGTAGAGGCCCGAGCCCTTGCAGCGCGGTTCGTTGGCCAGCTCCCACGCCATCACCGTCGGGTCGTCCTTGTAGGCGATCCCGGTCAGCGGGTTGACCCTGGTGAGCAGGTGGCCGATCCAGTCCTTGAACCAGCCCCTGATCGTGGGGGAGGTGTAGAACTCGTCGTGGTACCGGCCGCCGGCCCAGCGGACGTACTGGTCGACGCCGCCGAAGGCGCTCCAGTTGTTGACGAACGGGATGATCAGCTTGACCCCGGACTGCCGGGCCTTCCAGAGCACGTAGTCGAGGTGCTGGAGGCCGTCGGGGCCGTCGTTGTAGGCGGGTTTCGCGCCGTCCCAGTACTGGAAGTAGACGCCGTCCTCCTTGTGGTGGACGGAGCCGGTGTCGTCCTGGGCGCCGATGTCGAGCGAGCCCCAGGTGCGGATCACCCGCAGGTCGGCGGCCTTGGCGCGGGCGAAGACGTCGTCGACCATCGCCTTCGGCTTGTACATCAGGTAGTAGTTGTTGGTCCCGGCGAAGCGGAACGGCTTGCCGTTCAGGACGAGGCCGGTGCCGTGGCGGCCGACGAACGCGGGAGCCGCGTCGGCGGGAGTCACGCATAACGCCGCCACCAGGGCGGCCGCCACCGCGACCAGACCGGTTGATCTCATGGTGTGCCCTTCGGGGGGAGTGGGGGAGGCACAGTGGGCTTAACCGGATAAGCAAGGGTGACACTAGAAGCTCATGACAACGATGTCAACGGGTCATGAACGCCACGTTTCGGCGACGCCCCCCAGAACAACAGGAGATCGCTGGAACCTCATGGCGCGCTCTACGCCGGGTCGCTCGCGTGGGCGAGGGCCGAGGGGGTCAGGCGGCCGACGATGGCCGGGGCCTCGTGGACGAGGGCGTCGTCCTCCACCGCCTCCACCATGAACCGGGCGAAGTCCACGCGACGGGTCCGGTTGCTCGCGAGGACGGGGTCGCCCACGTGCCGGCTCCACACGGGCAGGCCCTGGCTGTCGCCCTCCTCCAGGTCGCTGCCGCGCACCACCGTCCAGCGGGCGTCGCTGGCGAAGATCCTCCGGCACGCCTCCACCTGGTCCGCCACGTCCACGAGGCGGAGGAGCTTGCCCAGCCCTCCGAGCATGGCCGCGTACAGCCTGAACTTCCGGGTGTACACGTCCTTGCCGTCGCGGGTGATGTGCCAGCCGCAGGAGAACACCAGGCGGGCGTCCGGGCGCGCGTGGTCGAGCACCGCCTGGGCGGTCCCGGAGGCGTAGTGGCGCATCCCCCAGGGCACCAGCACCGTGAGCACGGCGTCGCATCCCTTCACCGCCCGTGCGATGACCGCGCGGTCGTCGGTCGCTCCGGGGATCACCGTGATCCGCCCCTCGAACTCGGCGAGCTTGGTCACGCTCTGTTCCCGGCAGACCCCCACGACCTCGTACCCGCGCTCCAGCGCGTGCCGCACCATGTGGCGCCCGAGCTTCCCGGACGCGCCCACGACGCACATCCGCTTGCCCGCCTGGCCCAACTCGATCGGTTCCATGAACCCTCCCCGCTCCAGCCTTGCACCGTAAGGCTTAGCCTTCCAGCGTAAGGTACAGCCTTGCAGTGTAAGGTTGTCAAGGGCCGCAGCGCCTCAGACAGGAGAAACCCCAGGTGACCACCGAGACATCCGGCACACCCGCACCCCGCCGCCACCCGCTCAGCAAGGAGCTGGTGCTCACCACGGCGGTCGCGCTGGCGGACGAGGCCGGCACCGGTGTGCCCAGCATGCGCAGGCTCGCCGAACGGCTCGGCGTCGAGTCCATGTCGCTCTACCATCACTTCCGCAACAAGGACATGATCCTCGACGGCATGCTCGACCTGGTCTACGACGAGATCGAACTCCCGGCGGACACCGCCGACTGGCAGACCGGGATGCGGCGGCGGGCCCGGTCGATGCGCGACGCGCTGATCCGCCACCCCTGGGCGATCGGCCTGATGGACTCACGGAAGAACCCGGGCCACGCGACCCTGCGCCACCACGACGCCGTCATCGGCTGCCTGCGTTCCGGCGGCTTCTCGATCGCGGGCGCGGCGCACGCCTTCTCGGTGCTGGACAGCTACATCTACGGGTTCACGCTCCAGGAGCTCAGCCTGCCCTTCAAGTCGTCCCCCGACCTGGAGGACGTGGCGGGCGAGATCCTGGAGCAGATGCCGCGGGACGAGTTCCCCCACCTCGCCGAGATGATCACGGATCAGGCCCTCAAGCCCGGCTACGCCTACGCGGACGAGTTCGACATCGGGCTCGACCTCGTCCTCGACGGGCTGCGACGGCGGCGCGACGCCTGGCCGTGACCCGTCAGGCGGGGCGGGGGAGGCTCGCCTCGGGTTCGGGGAGCCAGGCGCCGGCCGGGATGGCGAGCCAGTCGTGGTCGGCGGCCAGCCGGTCCACGGCCTGGTGCAGGGCACGCAGCCCCTGGTGATCGTCGCCGGCACGCCACATCATCGTCCAGGGGAACAGTGCGACCGGGTCCACCAGGGGGCGCAGGACCGCGCCGGGGACGGCGGGCTGCGTGGCCAGGGTCAGGATGGGCGCGTCGCGGTCGCGGATGTGCCGCGCGAGCTCGTCGCCGCCCCGCACGTGCGGGTGGGCCAGGGCGGCGTCGACGCCGAAGGGGGCCAGCAACTGCAGCATCGCGTGCTCCCACCCGGGCGTCGCGTGGTCGCCGGCGCGCAGGCACGGGCTCGCGCCGCGCAGCGACTCCAGGGGGA
>JABFVJ010000163.1 GCA_013362835.1 Nonomuraea sp.
GACGACGAAGGCCCCCGCCAGGAACTGGCCGATGCCGGGCCCGGTGACCTCCATGACGGTGGCGTACGCGGCCATGCCGGCGCCCGCCACGACGAGCGCCGGGCGGCCGGAGGCGTAGCGGGCCAGGCTGTAGAAGGCGATGCCCTCGGGGAGGGTGGCCGACGTGACCAGGCCGGCGGCGATCCCTGCGACGTCGAGCGCCGTGACCGCGCCGGCCACGACCAGCGGCCTGCTCCTGCGGACGAGCAGCGTCAGGCTGGTCAGCAGAAGGTGCGCCGACGCCGATGCCGCCCGCGCGTCGCCCTGGACGATCATGAAGAACATCCCGAGGACCGCGAACAGCCCGATGACGACCACGATCATCGTGTCGAAAACCCGGGGACGTCTGAAGAATCGCCCGATCTTGAGGAAGGCCCGCGCCAAGCGCACGCTAAAACCCTAAGTGACGAAATTTCTGGAACGACCGGGCGTTTTCCGGCCGTCAACCCGGGCTACAACGAGATGTCCGCGCTGCGGTAACGTCGGCGCAAGGTGAGGGAGCGCGTGGAGGGTGAGGCATGAGCCGATCGGCACGGGTCATCTGGGACGAAGCTCTCACCTCCTACAACTTCGGTCCGAGCCACCCGCTCGCGCCCATCAGGGTCGAGCTGACGATGGCGCTGGCCCGCGCGCTCGGGGTGCTCGACAAGGTCGAGATGGCCGGCTGCGCGTCCGCCACCGACGACGAGCTCGCCCTGGTCCACGACCGGCGTTACATCGAGGCCGTCAAGGGCGTGTCCGCCACCGGCGCGCCCGACCTGCGCGCCGGGCTCGGCACCACCGACAACCCCGCCTTCCAGGGCGTGCACGAGGCGTCCGCGCTGATCGCGGGCGCGTCGCTGGCCGCCGCGCGGGCGGTCTGGGAGGGCTCGGCCGAGCACGCCGTCAACGTCGCGGGCGGGCTCCACCACGCCATGCCGTCCGCCGCGAGCGGCTTCTGCGTCTACAACGACCCGGCGCTCGCCATCGCGTGGCTGCTGGAGCAGGGGGCCCGGCGGGTGGCGTACGTCGACGTCGACGTGCACCACGGCGACGGCGTCCAGGCCGTCTTCTACGACGACCCCCGCGTGCTGACCATCAGCCTGCACGAGAGCCCCCGCACATTGTTCCCCGGCACCGGGTTCCCCGAGGAGACCGGCGCCGAGGGCACGGCCGTCAACGTGGCGCTCCCGGCCGGCTGCGGCGACTCCGGCTGGCTGCGCGCCTTCCACGCGGTCGTGCCGCCGCTGCTGCGCGAGTTCGACCCGGAGATCCTGGTCACCCAGCACGGCTGCGACAGCCACGCGCTCGACCCGCTCGCCAACCTCATGCTCAGCATCGACGGCCAGCGCGCCGCCTACGTCGCCCTCCACGACCTCGCCCACGAGACGGCCGGCGGCAGGTGGATCGCGACCGGCGGCGGCGGCTACGAGCTCGTCCAGGTCGTGCCCCGGATCTGGACCCACCTGATCGCCGAGGTCTCCGGCCACCCCCTCGACCCGGCCACGCCGACCCCCGAGAGCTGGCGCCAGTACGTCAGGGAGCGCACCCGCGAGGCACCCCCGCTGACCATGACCGACGGCCGCAAACCGGAATTTCAGGACCTGTCCGGTGGTTATGACCCTGCGGACCCCATCGACCGTGCGGTCATGGCGACCCGGCACGCGGTGTTCCCCCTGCACGGCCTCGACCCGATGCCCTGACACCCGATGTCCGAACGCCCTGGGAGAGCTGTGCTGAGCCGCGACGAACTCCGCCAACACCTGATCTACAGCCGCATCGCCGGTGATGTCGCGACCTCGCGCGAGAACAACCTCGACCACTACAGCTCGCTCGCCAACCGCGACCCGTACTACATGCTCGGGCTGACGTTCGAGCAGCCGTGGTCGTACCGGGACATCCTCGCGCTGATGGCGAAGTCGGCGGGCGTGGTCGCCGATCCCGGTCACCGCTGGGGCCAGGACACGATCGATCCCGAGCTGACGATCGACGCGATCGATGCCATGGCCGAGCGCGTCGCGGCCGTGCTGTCGCGGCCGAGCCCGCGCGTGCTGTTCGCCACCGGCCACCCGACCGGGCTGCTCGCCGTGCACCTGCCGCTGGCCAGGTTCGCCGTCGAGCACGGCGCCACGCTGATCACGCCGGCCGAGGGCTGGACGTACGCGGGGTCGGGCTTCGGCCGTCCGCGCAGGATCCGCTACCTCCAGGACATCGCCATGCTCGACGACCGGGGCGGCTTCGTGCACACCCACGACTCCGAGCCGATGCGGCACATGCTCGACGAGCTCGACGGCGACCTTCCCGACCTCGTGATCGCCGACCACGGCTGGGCGGGGGCGGCAGGCGAGGCGGGCGTGCCGACCGTGGCGTTCGCCGACTCCAACGACCCCGGTCTGTTCCTCGGCGAGGCCGAGGGAAAGATCGACGTGGTCGTGCCACTCGACGACAATGTGCTACCGCGCTTTTACGCTCCGCTGACCGAGCGGTTGGTCACTCTGGTCTCACGAGCCCTTTGAGTCGAATTCGGCCCTCCCGATACCGTCTTTTCGCGCCTGCATTCCAAGAGGCTCGCTGTCCCTTTGCCAACTTTTGACGGGGCTTGGGCGACTCTTATGTGTGACAACTTGGACAGTTCCAAGGTCCAGGCGAGGTGCTCGGCCCGGCTGCTAACCAGCGACTTTACTGGTTCGGCTGACAGGTGGCTCCGCGGACTGAGAAAATAGGGGGTTTGCGCACCCGGAGTCCCGACTTACGCTGACGGCAGTACACGTGCGTGAGCAATGGCACCAGTGGGGATAACCCGGAAACACGTGCGGAAGAGGCGTCCGATGGGTGCAGGCGAAAGACCTCTCAGCGAGGTGAAGTTCCTGACCGTGGCTGAAGTCGCGACGGTCATGAGGGTGTCCAAGATGACGGTGTACCGGCTCGTCCACTCAGGTGAGCTGCCGGCCATCCGAGTAGGCCGGTCGTTCAGAGTGCCCGAGCAGGCGGTCCACGACTATCTGCGGGAGGCCTACATCGAGGCAGGTTGAAGTAGCGGCGCGCCCGATGGCGCCGTGAATTCGGTCGCGGGAGAAGCCCGGCCGACGCACCACAAGGCCGGGCTCTCACCCCCAAGGGGCGATCTACCTCGGATCGCCGGTAGTCTGTGAGCCGGTGTGCGCTCGCACATCGATTCAAACTTGCTATCAGTACCTGGGGGTCCCGTGGGCTCTGTGATCAAGAAGCGCCGCAAGCGGATGGCCAAGAAGAAGCACCGCAAGCTGCTCAAGAAGACCCGCATCCAGCGGCGCAACAAGAAGTAACCGACGCAGCTGCGAGGCGCTGATGACCCATACCGTGCTTGTCACCGGGGTCTCGCGCCACATAGGCGCCCGGGTGGCGAGCGTTCTCGCGGCTGACCCGGAAATCAGCCGCGTCATTGGAGTGGACACCGTGCCGCCCCCCTCGCTGACGCGAGACGGTGGCAGCACACTCGGCCGGACGGAGTTCGTCCGGGTCGATCTACGCAGCCCCGACATCGCTCAGGTGATCGCGGCCGCGGACATCGACACCGTTGTGCACATGAGCCTGGTCAGCGCTCCGTCCAAGAGCGCCGGCAGGGCGGCCATGAAGGAGCACAACGTCATAGGCACCATGCAACTGCTCGGTGCCTGCCAGCGGTCGGCGACCGTGCGGCGCGTGGTGGTGCGCTCCACCACCGCCGTCTACGGCTCGTCCCCGCGTGACCCGGCGGTGTTCACCGAGGACCTCGACACGCACGAGGGCCCCAGCCACGGCTACGCCAAAGACGCGGCCGAGGTGGAGGGCTACGTGCGCGGTTTCGCGCGCCGCCGGCCCGACGTCACGGTCTCGCTGCTGCGCTTCGCCAACTTCATGGGTCCCGGCGTCGACTCGCCGCTCACCCGTTACTTCACCCAGCCGGTGCTGCCGACCGTGTTCGGCTTCGACCCGCGGCTGCAGTTCGTCCACGAGGACGACGCGGTCGAGGTGTTGCGCCGGATGGCGACCGAAGACCACCCCGGCACGTTCAACGTGGCCGGGGCAGGCGTGTTGCTGCTGTCGCAGTGCGCGCGCAGGGCGGGGCGCCCGTCGCTGCCGCTGCTGTCGCCCGTCTTCCGCATGCTCGGCAACACCGTGCGCAAGGCCGGGCTCGTCGAGTACTCGCCCGAGCAGGTGCGGCTGATGAGCTACGGCCGGGTCGTCGACACCGGCCGGCTCGAGGCGGAGCTCGGCTGGAAGCCCAAGTTCACCACCGCGGCCGCCTTCGACGACTTCCTGCGCGCGCGGGATCTGCATCCGTTCGGAGGCCGCACATGAGCGTCCCGCACGAGGAGGAAGAGGGTCGCGTGATCCCCATCAGCGCGGCGCCCTCCTTCGAGGATCCCGACCCGCTCGCCCGCCTGCTGGCCTTCCTGCGCCGGCGCGTCACCGGCGACTACGAGGTCGACGAGTTCGGCTACGACCCCGAGCTGACCGACAAGGTGCTCCTAGAGCTGATCAGGCCGCTCTACCACCGCTGGTTCAGGGTGGAGACGGTCGAGCTGAAGAACGTCCCCGCCGAGGGCGGCGCGCTGGTCGTGGCCAACCACTCGGGCACGCTGCCGGTCGACGCGCTCATGATGCAGGTCGCGCTGCACGACGAGGTCGGGCGGCCCATCCGCCTGCTCGGCGCCGACCTGGTCTACCAGCTCCCGCTGCTCGGCCACCTGTCACGCAAGACCGGCCACACCCTGGCCTGCCGCGAGGACGCCGACCGGCTGCTGCGCAAGGGCGAGCTGGTCGGCGTGTTCCCCGAGGGGTTCAAGGGCGTCGGGAAGCCGTTCTCCGAGCGCTACAAGCTGCAGCGGTTCGGCAGGGGCGGGTTCGTGGCCTCCGCGATCCGCGCGGGCGTGCCGATCGTGCCCACGGCCATCGTCGGGGCCGAGGAGATCTACCCGAAGATCGGCGACCTGAAGTTCCTGGCCAGGATCCTCGGCGTGCCCTATCTGCCGATCACGCCGTTCTTCCCGTGGCTCGGGCCGCTCGGGCTGGTGCCGCTGCCGTCCAAGTGGATGATCGAGTTCGGCGAGCCGATCCGCACCGACGAGTACGAGCCCGCCGCGGCCGACGACCCGATGCTGGTGTTCAACCTGACCGACCACGTCCGCGAGGTCATCCAGCAGATGCTCAACGAGTTGCGGCTGCGCAGGGGGCACGCGTTCCTGTGAGGCCGCAACCGGAGTGACCGGGGCGGTGTTCTCCGGGTGCACACATTGACACCCGAGAGGAACCTCCCTTCATGGATCTCCAGCTTTCCGGCCGCGTGGCCGTCGTCACCGGCGCGTCCAAGGGCATCGGCCTCGCCGTCGCCCGCACCCTCGCCGAGGAGGGCGCGCACGTCGTGGCGGCCTCGCGTACCGCGCCCGACGCCAAGGTGAGCCACGTCGCGGTCGACCTGATGGACCCGCAGGCGCCCGCCCGGGTGATCGCCCACGCCGTCGAGGAGTTCGGCGGGGTGGACATCCTGGTCAACAACGCCGGCGGGCCGCCGCCCGGGGCGACGCTGCCGCGCGTGGGGTTCATGACGCCGGGCGACGACGACTGGCAGGCCATGGTCGAATTCAACCTGTTCGCGGTCGTACGCATGATCCGCGCGGCCGTGCCCGTCATGCTGGAGCGCGGCGGCGGCTCGATCGTGAACATCTCGTCGGTCACGGCCAGGCAGCCCGGGGCCATGAACGTCGACTACGGCGCGGCCAAGGCCGCCATGAACCACGTGAGCAAGGCCGTCTCGGAGGAGTACGGCCCCCAGGGCATCCGGGTCAACACGATCTCGCCCGGCCCGGTGCTCACCGACTGGTGGACCAAGGACGGCGGCGCCGCCGACGTCATCGCGGGCATGGCCGGCGCCTCCAAGGAGGACGTCATCGCCCAGGTCGCGCCCGGCATGATGAGGCTCGCCACCGGACGCCTCGTGCACCCGCAGGAGATCGCCGACATGGTCGCCCTGCTGGTCTCCCCGCGTTCGGGCAGCACCACCGGCGCCGACATCGCCGTCGACGGGGGCTTCCTGAAGGAGATCTGAACCCGTACGGCGGGTTGTGGCAAGACATCCGTGACCGACTTCCCGACAGAAGGGCGGAGATGATCACACAACCCGCCGTCAGGGGCGCGGACGCGGAGCTGGTGAACGCCTCATGGACAGAGCCAGAGGCGTTCGCCGTGCTGTTCGACCGCTACTCCGCCATGCTCTACCGGTACGTCGCCAAGCGCCTCGGCCCCGAACCCGCCGAGGACCTGGTGGGGGAGACGTTCCTGGTGGCCTTCTCGCGCAGGAAGAGCTACGACCTGGCCTACCCGGACGCCAGGCCGTGGCTCTTCGGCATCCTCACCAAGCTCATCTCCCGCCACCACCGCAAGGAGGCGGCCCGGTTCCGCGCCCTCCTCCGTGCCCCTGTCGACCAGGACGTCGAGTCGCCGGCCGACCGCGTGGCGGCCGGGGTCACCGCGCAGGCGGTCCGTCCCCGGCTGGCCGGCGCCCTCGCCGCGCTGTCCGCCAAGGACCGCGACGTCCTGCTGCTGATCGCCTGGGGCGACCTCACGTACGACGAGGTCGCCCAGGCTCTCGGCATCCCGATCGGAACCGTGCGCTCCCGCCTCAACAGGGGCAGGCGGAAGGTGCGGGCCGCGCTCGGCGACACCAACCCGATGCTGGAGGAGGAGTGACCATGGACGATCTGAGGATGCTCCGCGACCTCGGCGCGGCGCTGGACCACGAGCCGCCCCCGACGCTCGTCAGGCAGCGCGAGCGCCTGCTGCGTGACAGGCCGCGCCGCAGGTGGACGGCCTGGTGGACGGCCGGCCTGGTCGCCGTGGGCACGGCCGCCGCGGTCGCGGTGCCGACCCTGCTGATCAACACGGGCACCGTGGCCGCGCCGGCGGCGGTCGCGC
>JABFVJ010000236.1 GCA_013362835.1 Nonomuraea sp.
GAGGTCGCGGACCGCTGGCGCGCCTGGCCCGCCGGGCGCGTCTTTCCCGTCGGCCTGCCGTACGCGGCCGAGCAGGGCGGGCAGGAACGCGCCAAGAGGATCGGCATCTCGCCCGAGACCGGCTGCGGCGACGAGTCCGTCGACGCGAAGGCGGTCGGCGCGCTGCGCGCGGCCGGGTGCCTGGGCGTGCTGCGGGCGACCTACATCGACGCGCTGCGCGGCGTGCTCGTGACCATCGGCGTCGTGGCGCTGCCCGACGAACCGCGTGCCGCCCAGGCGAGGAGCGCCTTCGCCGACAACGGCAAACCCGTGCCGGGGGTCCGGCCGCTGGCCTTCCGCGGGACCGTGGCCGAGCGGTTCACGTCCGCGATGCGGCAGGCGGGGTCGGTGCGGCAGTCCGGTCCGTACGTGGTGCTCACGACGGCGGGGCAGGTGGACGGCCGGCCGGCGAGCACGGCGGGCGAGCCGCGACCCTCGATCTTCGCCTTCGCCACCGAGCTGTCCGAACGCGTGCTCGCGGACCTGAGCACCCCGAGGATGCCCGACTGCGCGGCCAAGGAGTGGCGGTGCTGAGGCGCGGCGCGGCGCTGGTCGCGGCGGCGCTCCTCACGGCCTCTCCCGTTCACGCCGACGACGACGTACGCGGCGGGCAGCAGCCGGTGATCAGGACGCTCGACCTGACCGGGGCGTGGCGCACCAGCAAGGGGGCCGGGGTCACGGTGGCGGTGCTCGACTCCGGGGTCGATCCGGGCCACCGCGACCTGGCCGGATCGGTGACGGTCGGCAAGGACTTCACCGAGGGCGCCAACCCGCCGGGGGTCGCGCCGCGGCGGCTGCACGGCACGTACATGGCCTCGCTGATCGCCGGGCACGGCCACGGGCCGGGGGGAGAACAGGGCATCATCGGCGTCGCGCCCGAAGCCGGCGTACTGTCGGTGCGGGTCATCCTGGAGGACGAGGAGCCGGGGTTCAGGGAGTTCAACTCGGCGCGGCGCTTCGAGGACGTGGTGGCCCGAGGCATTCGCTACGCGGTCGACAAGGGGGCGGACGTCATCAACATGTCGATCTCCAAGGAGCTCGCCACCAGGGAGGAACGGGCCGCCATCCGGTACGCGATCTCCAAGGGCGTCGTGCTCGTGGCCGCCGCGGGCAACGACGGCGACAGGAAGATCGACGGCGACTTCGCGCCCTACTCCTATCCGGCGGCCTTCCCCGGCGTGGTCTCGGTGGGGGCGACCGACCGGCGGCTGCGGCGGGCCGCGTTCTCGAACTGGAACTCCTCGGTGCTGGTGGCCGCGCCGGGCGTGGACATCATGGGCGCGGGGCCGGGCGACGCGTACTGGGTGGGCAGGGGCACCTCGCAGGCGACCGCGCTCGTCTCGGGAGTCGCCGCCCTCATCAAGGCCAAATTTCCGCAAATGTCGCCGCCGCTCGTCGTGCAGGCCCTCGCCGGCAGCGCCGACGACCGCCCGCCCGGCGGCTACGACACCGCCACCGGCTTCGGCGTCGTCAACGCGGCCAAGGCCCTCGCCGAGGCCGGCCGCCTCGCCGCCCACACCGAGACCGCCACCGGCCCCCAGGCCCAGGACCCGGCCAAGCCCCTCGCCGGCGGCCCGCCCGGCCCGGTCAAGGTCACCAGCAGGGACCACCGGCGCGTCACGGTCTACACGGCCGTCGCCGCGACGGCCGCCGCCGGAGCGCTCGCGTCGCTGGGAGTCATATTCTTCCTGGTCAGACGCGTACGCCGCGACCACAGCTCACAAGACGCATGATCCGCCTCCTAACGGGGACGAAATAGACACTGACCGAACGCGGGAACGAGGCGGGTGGTGAAGGCACGTAGGTCGACCTCAGGGCTACCGCGCGCCGGGGAAGCCACACCGGGACGGAGCAACCCGCTCGGGGCGTCAACCGGCCGCAGGTCACGCGTGCGCGCCTGGCCGGGAGCGACCTCCCGCGCGCGCACCGCGGCCAAGGAACGCGCCGAGCTGGCCGCGCTCCAGCAGGGCATCCGCTTTCGCCGCATCTTCGTCGTGCTCGTCGGCGCCATCGTGGCCGTGTCGGCCGTCGTGGTGCTGCTCGGCACGGTCGGGCTGCTCAACGAGACGCGCTCGCGCCCGCTGACCCCGGCCGAGCAGAACCAGTACAAGCAGGAGGAGATCGCCCGGCGCTGGCAGGCGTGGCCGGCCACGGGCGTCTTCCCCGAAGAGGTCAAGTACCTCGGCCTCGACCGCGCCCAGCAGTACGCCCGCCGGGTCGGCATCGCCCCCGAGACCGAGTGCGCCAAGGCCGTGGACGCCTCCGTGGCCGTCGTCCTGGACAGCCACGGGTGCGTGACGATGCTCCGGGCCACGTACGTGGACCAGACGTCGACCTTCGTGATCACGGTCGGCGTGGCCGTGCTCAAGGACGAGGAGTCCAGGGTGTCGGCGACCGAGCAGCTCGGCCAGGACGACCGGGTGGGCGTGCTGCCCGTGGCCTTCCCCGGCACCGTCACCGAACGGTTCGGCACCGAGCAGCGCCAGCGCACCGGCTGGGTGGGCGCCGGGCCGTACATCGTCTTCTCCACCGCCGGGTACGCCGACGGCCGCACCAGGGCAGCCATCGCCCCGGAGGAGATCCTGCACAGCGAGCTCTGGCCGGCGGCCAAGTCCGTCGGCAACCAGATCGCCTACTTCCTCGCGGATCCCCCCAAGGTCCCGCCCTGCACGCAGGGGAACGTGTGCTGACCGCCGTCCGAGCGCTCACGGCCGCGCTGCTCGTCCTCCTCGGGCCCGCCGCCTCCCCGGTCAGGGACCAGCAACAATGGGTGCTGGACGCGCTCAACGTCGAGCAGGCGTGGACCGTCACCAAGGGCGAGGGCGTCACCGTCGCGGTCGTGGACAGCGCCGTGGACACGGGCATCAAGGAGCTGAAGGACCGGGTGACGTCCGGCCCCGACATGAGCTCGGGCACGGTCGCCCGCGAGGTGCGCCCGGGCCGCCACGGCACCGCCATGGCGGCGCTGATCGCCGGGTCCGGCGCCGGCGACGGGCTGATCGGCGTCGCGCCCGAGTCGCGCATCCTGTCGCTGCCCCTGGTCACCGACGACGAGCCCGACTTCGACCTGCTGCCGCCCCCCGACGCCCAGTCGTCCGAGAGCTCGCTCGCCCGCGCCCTGCGGTACGCGGCCAACCACGGCGCCAAGGTCGTCAGCATGTCGATCGGCTCCTACGGCCCGGTCAGGTCCGAGCGCGAGGCGGTGTCGTACGCGCTGAGCAAGGGCGTTGTGCTGGTGGCGGCCGTGGGCAACGACGGCCAGACCGTCTACGCCAAGGACAAGGGCACCTCGTACTGGAGTTTCCCGGCCGGGTACTCGGGGGTCATCGGCGTGGCGGCGACCGACAAACAGGGCAGGAAGGCCACCTTCAGCAGCGACAACCTGTCGGTCCTCGTCGCCGCTCCCGGCGTCGAGGTGCCCGTGGTCAAGCGCCCCAGCGGCTACGAGCTCTCCGAGGGCACCAGCTCGGCCGCCGCGCTCGTCGCGGGCGTGGCCGCGCTGATCAAGTCGCGCTATCCCGACCTGCCGCCCGAGCAGGTCGCCCAGGCGCTGGCGGCGAGCTCGCGCGGCCGTCCGGCCGCCGGCTACGACGACAACACCGGGTTCGGCGTGGTCGACGCGGCGGCCGCGCTCAACGCCGCCGACCGCCTGACCGGCCAGCAGCGCGACGTCGCCACGTCCGCCAAGGACCACTTCGGCCAGGGCGAGGACTCCCCGGTGCCCTCCCGCCCGGGGGCCGATCCGTGGCGTCTTTGGCTGTACGGAGGCGGCGTGCTGGTCGCGCTGGTGATGTTCTGCGGGGCGATCATCGTGCTCAATCAGCGCAAAGAGTAGGGAACCGTACGGACTTGGGCCGCGTGAGGGGTGAAGATCCGCTATGGTCGCGCGTCATGGGATACGAGCTGCGGGTGGTGCGCGAGTCGCCACTCGCCTTCGCGGAGCTCGCGAAGGCCATCGCGCCGGCAGGTTTCGAGCTGCGCGGCTCCGCGGGCGAGGCTGAGGAGATCGTGGCCGGCCACGACGGCGGCAAGCACGCGGTGGCGCACTGGCGGGGCCAGATCGTCGGCGAGCCGGGCTCCGACTGGCAGGTGGCCCAGCTCCTGCGGCTGTCCGCCGCGCTGGGCGGCCGCCTGGTGGGGGAGGACGGCGAGGTGTACACGCTGCGCGACGGCGTCATGGAGGTGCTGTCCGGCGGCACGGCCATGGAGATCGGCAAGTTCGACGAGATCATCGACGCCGGTCCCGCGGCATGGACCCCCTGAGCCCCTTCGCCGAGCGGGTGCTCGAACTGGTCGAGCGCATCCCGCCAGGCAAGGTCATGGCCTACGGCGACATCGCCGAATACCTGGGCGAGGGCGGCCCGCGCCAGGTGGGCAAGGTGATGTCCACGTGGGGCGGCGGCGTCCCGTGGTGGCGCGTGGTGCACGCCGACGGCAGCGGCGCCGCCCCCGACCACCTGCGACGATGCCTCGCCCACTGGCGCGAGGAAGGCACCCCGCTGCGAGGCGAACGCGTCGACATGCGCCTGGCGCGCTGGGACGGGCGTTCAGCCGATTTTCAGTAACGGTCCTGACCTGCGGTTTCATCGTTGGGGCGATTCTGTGACATGTGACTCGCATTACCATGGGCAGAACACTGACAGGCGGCCCGAAAGGCGGTGCCTCCCCGATGGCCACCGGCGTCACAGCCCGAAGCCAGGGCGGCGACACGCTCGCCGACCGCCTCAAGGCTGTCCAGGATCTCTGCGATCGTGGCGAGCCCCTTGAGGCAGTCATGCGTGCCGTCGGGCCCGGCGGCCGCGACGCGGCGTTCGACACCGAGGTGCTCAGCGGCCCTCTGGGGTCGCGGATCGACCTCGCGGTCAAGCGCGGCCCGGCGCGGCGGCGCGAGCTGCTCACCTTGGTCCGCCCCTATCTGACCGGCGTGGCCCCGGGGGTCAAGCACGACCTGCCCGTCGCCCGCCGCGTCATCTGCCACCTGATCGAACACCGCCCCGACGACGAGCTCGTCGACGGCGAGACGCTCGTCAAGGTCGTCACGGCGGCCGCCGAGCCGTCCAAGCGCATCCGCAAGGGCCTGAGCTGGTACGCCGACCTGCCCTTCCGCGACGAGCTGCCCCCCGACCTCTACCGGCTGCGCCGCGCCGACCTGGTGCCGGTGACCCACATCGACGACATCGTCTGGGCCGACGGCAGGCTGCGCGTCACCGGCTTCGCCTATCTCGCCGGGCTGTCGGTGCGCAGCCGCAGGTTCAACCGGGCGTCCGTGGTGCTGCGCGGGCCGCGCTGGCTGCCGCCGATCCGCATGCGCACCAAGCGGGTGCTCGCCCCCGAGGCCACCCACGGCGCCCGCGAGCCCGGCTGCAACTACGACTGGTCCGGCTTCAGCGCCGAGCTGAGCCCGTGGCCGCTGCGCTGGCGCGGGGCCGTACGCGGCATCGTCCACGCCGTACGCAGGCGGCTGCGGCATCGTCCCGGCGTGCCCGACGCGACGACGTGGCGGGCCGAGATCGTCTTCTGGAGTCGTGGCGCGCGGGCGACCGGCCTGCTGCGCGGCTCCTCGATCGGCAGGCCGGAGCGTCCCGCCGGGCTCAAGCTCAGGCCCGGCTGGTGGGTCAGGCCGGTCTGGACGTCCGACCGCGCCCTGCAGATCGTGCTCCAGCCCAACAGGGCCGAGCTCACCGGCGTGTCCGTCCAGGACGAACGCCTCGAACTCAAGATCTTCCTGCCCGGCCGCTCGGTCACCAAGGGCCACGCCAGGCTGGGCGGCCACCGCATCGCCGCCGACTTCACCCCGTCGGGCGGCGGCACGGAGGTGCTGATCGGGCTGGCCGTGCCCGCCCTGCTCCAGGAGAAGGACGGGCGCCGGCTCTGGGTCGAGCCCAAGGGCGACCCGGCGGCCTCCGTCATGCTCGCCGACCTGGTCGAGACCCGCACGCCCGTGGGCGACCGCGAGATCACCGTGCTCGGCGACCGGCGCGACCGCGTGGTCGTCTCCGCCCACCGCATCCGCCCGGTGCTCACCTCGGCGGTCTGGGAGGGCTCCACGCTGGTCCTGCGCGGCCACTACCCCGACGCGCCCGGCCCGCGCGTGCTGACGCTGCGCCACCGGTCGGGGCTGTCCTACTCGCTGCCCATGGAGCGTACGGGCGACGACTTCGCCGTACGCGTGACGCCCGCGTCCATGGACCGGTTCGGCGAGTCGGTGCCGCTGGCCTCGGGCACCTGGAACATGTCCTTCCGTCACCCGTCGGGGGAGATCGTCCCGTTCCGCATGGACCACGCCGCCCTGCCGGGGCTGGACGAGGACCCGCGTACGGTCGAGAGCCGGACGTACCGGATGATCTCCACCCGGTTCGACGTGCCGGTGATCGTGGTCGAGGAGGAGCGCCCGGCCGACGAGCGCGGCGTGGCGGGCACCCACGTGCTGCGCCGCGTCTTCTACCCGGCCCAGCGCACCGAGCCGCTCAATGACGCGACCGTCTACGTCGTCAACGACGGCAGGCTCTACGCCGACAGCGTGCGCGCCGTCTACGAGGAGCGGCTGCGCAGGGGCGACGACCGCGAGCACATCTGGATCGTCAAGGACGCCGCGTTCGTGCCGCCGGGCGGCGCCAAGGTGGTGCGGGCGGGCAGCCGCGAGCACCACGCCGCGCTGGCCAGGTCGCGCCACATCGTGACGAACTCGTTCCTGCCCGCCTGGTTCCGCGCCCGCGAGGACCAGGTCGTGCTGCAGACCTGGCACGGCACCCCGGCCAAGCGCATCGGCAACGACCAGCCGCACATGGCCCGCGACCCGCGCCCGCCGATCTGGCACCGGCAGGCGGCCGAGGTTCGCGGCTGGGACGTGCTGCTGTCGCAGTCGCCGTGGGCGACGACCGTGCTGCGCAGGGCGTTCGGCTACAAGGGCGAGATCCTGGAGAGCGGCCTGCCGCGCAACGACGTGCTCAACTCGCCCGAGCGCGAGACCCTGGCGGCCGCCGTGCGCGAGCGCCTCGGGCTGGTCGAGGGCAAGCGGGTGGTGCTGTACGCGCCGACGTGGCGCGACTACGACCGCAAGAACGCCATGGTCAAGCTCGACCTGGCCAAGGCCCGCGAGGCCCTGGGCGCCGACCACGAGATCCTGGTACGCGCCCACCCGATGCAGGCCATGCCCGCCGTCCCCGACATCGCCCACGACGTCACGACTTATCCGGACATCGCCGATCTGCTGCTCGTCACCGACGTCCTCGTGACCGACTACTCATCGGTCATGTTCGACTTCGCCGCGACCGGCCGCCCGATCGTCTTCTACGGCTACGACCTGGCGAAGTATTCCACCAAGCGTGGGCTCTACCTCGACCTGCCCGAGCAGGCGCCCGGTCCGGTGCTGTCGACGTCGTCGGAGGTCGTCGACGCGCTGCGCTCGATCGACGACGTGGCCGCCGCGCACGCCGACCGCTACGAGGCCTTCCGGGCCGCGTACGCGCCGAAGGACGACGGCAAGGCGACCGCCCGCGTGGTCGACCACCTGTTCTCCTGAGCGGTCACAGGTCGATCGGGAGGTCGGACAGCAGGAAGGGCCTGGCCGCGTCATGGCCGGGGTCCTGCGGGGCGGGGAGGTGCTCGACCAGCAGGTAGAGCAGCGCCGACAGGCTCGTGCCGCAGACGATCTCGCCGCTCTCGGCGAGCCTGCGGATGGCCGGCAGGGGCACCCACTCGACCCGCTCGGCCTCCCACGGGTCGCTCGGCGGGCCGATGTGGGTGGCCGAGTCGGCCCGGTAGACGTGGTTGAGGCTGTCGGTGAAGCCGTTGGTCGGCTGGATGGACAGCAGCGGGCGCAGCGGCCCCGGACGCCAGCCGGTCTCCTCCTCGACCTCGCGCGCGGCGGCCGCCATGGGCATCTCGCCCTCGTCGATCTGCCCGAGCGGGATCTCCCAGCCCCAGCTGTCGGTGATGAAACGATGGCGCCAGATCAGCAACACGCGGCTCTGCTCGTCGGTGACGACCGCGCCCGCCCCCGGCGCCGTGCGGACGAGCCGGTGGTCGAGATGGCGCCCGTCGGGCAGCTCCACGTCGGCGATCCGGATGTCCAGCCACTGGTCGGCGTAGAGCGACGTTTCGGAGTGGACCTGCCAGCGCATGCGACCAACCCCCAGCAGAGGCACGATATCAACCCAACGTTACAAGAGCCCACGCTCCGTACGCAGGGAAACCGTGCCTTCACTTGGTGAGCAGGCCGCCACGTCGGCCGCAGGAGGACGCTCACGGCGAACACGAGGCGCGGCGTGTCGCGTCATATTCGGATATTTGCCTCGATACGGTAGGCGGATCGCGTGGGGAGACCGGGCAAGTCGGCACGATCTACCCCTGTGGTCTGGTGGAATCTAGTGCTGTGAGTGGTCAGACCTGGCGGTTGGTGCGGCGTGGCAGCGGGGGCCCTGTTGAGCCCCCTGTGCTGGATGAACACCAGCGTGCCGTGGTCGAGCACCGGAGCGGCCCCCTTCTCGTCCTCGCCGGCCCCGGCACGGGCAAGACGACGACGATCGTGGAGAGCGTGGTCGAGCGCATCGAGCGGCGCGGCCTCGACCCCGAGCGCGTCCTCATCCTCACCTTCAGCCGCAAGGCCGCCGAGGAGCTGCGCCAGCGCGTCACCGGCCGGCTGCGCCGCACCACCCGTTCCCCGCTGGCGCTGACGTTCCACTCCTACGCCTACGCGCTGCTGCGCCGCGAGGCCGTCCTGGAGGGCAAGGCGCCGCCGCGCCTGCTGAGCGGCCCCGAGCAGCTGCTGGAGATCCGGCGGCTGCTCCACGGCGAGCTGGAGAACGGCGCGCTCGACTGGCCGCCCTCGCTGCGCGAGGCGCTCAAGACGCGCGGGTTCGCCGAGGAGGTGCGCGACTTCCTGTCCAGGGCGGCCGAGCGCGGGCTCGACGGCGAGCGCCTGGTGGCGCTCGGCCGGCAGCACGGCAGGACCGACTGGGTGGCGGCCGGGCGCTTCTACGAACGCTACGAGGACCGCTTCGACCTCGACCCCGAGGAGACCTACGACTACGCCGAGCTGATCGGGGCCGCCTCGGCGCTGCTGACCAGGCCGGAGGTGCGCGAGCGCGAGCGGGCGGCGCATGAGGTGGTGTTCGTCGACGAGTACCAGGACACCGACCCGGCGCAGGAATACCTGCTCACCCAGCTCGCGGGCGACGGCCGCGACCTGATCGCGGTGGGCGACCCCGACCAGTCGATCTACGGGTTCAGGGGCGCCGACGTCCACGGGATCATGCAGTTCCCCGAGCGGTTCAGGAGGCTCGACGGGCGGGAGGCGCCCGTGGTCGCGCTGCGGGTCAGCCGCAGGAGCGGGCCCGACCTGCTGGAGTCCTCGCGCCGGGTCGCGGCCCGGCTGCCGATCGCCCCCGCGCCCGACCACGACCAGCGCCACGGCCATCGCGACCTGGCCTCTCTCCCTGACGCCGAGGCGGGCGACGTGCGCGTCCTGCTCGCCGACAGCACCAGCCAGGAGGCGGCCATCGTCGCCGACACGCTGCGGCGGGCCCACCTGATCGAAGGGGTGCCGTGGCATCGCATGGCGGTGCTGGTGCGCTCGGCCAAGCGCCAGGTGCCGCTGCTGCGGCGGGCGCTGGTCAACGCGGGCGTGCCGACGATGATCGCCGGTGACGAGGTGCCGATCGCGCAGGAGCCCGGGGTGCGGCCGCTGCTCACGATGTTGCGGGTGGCGCTCGATCGGGACCAGCTCGACGAGGGGGTGGCCGAGGAGCTGCTGACGGGGCCGCTCGGCGGCACCGACATGATCGGCGTACGCCGCCTGCGCCGGGCACTCAAGATCGCCGAGAACGAGGCCGTCGCCGCGAGCCGTGACGACTCCGACGCCCCGCCCCCGAGCCGTGACGAGCCCGAGATCCCGCCTGCGAGCGACGACGGCGACGCCGAGGCGCCGGTGGCGGGTGAGGAGCCGGAGGAGCCCGGAAGGCCGGAGGAGCCCAGGAGGCCGGGGGAGGCTCGGTCGTCCGGGGAGTTGCTGGTGGCGGCCGTGCTGGACGCGCGCGAGCTCACCCGCGTCGAGCCGCACGTCGCGCTCCCCGCCGAGCGGGTCGCCAAGCTGCTCGCCGTCGCCCGCGAGGCCGCGGCCCAGGAGGGCACCGCGGAAGACCTCCTGTGGGCCGTGTGGCACGCCAGCGGCCTGTCCGAGCGCTGGACCGACCAGAGCCTGTCGGGCGGCACCAGAGGCGCCCAGGCCGACCGCGACCTCGACGCCGTGGTGGCCCTGTTCGACCACGCGGCCAAGTTCGTCGACCGCATGCCCAAGGCCGGCCCCGAGGTGTTCCTCGACAACCTGGCCGCCCAGGAGATCCCGGGCGACACGCTGGCCGACCGCGCCCCCGACGGCGACGCGGTGCGGGTGCTGACGGCCCACCGGTCCAAGGGCCTCGAATGGGACATCGTGGTGGTGGCGGGCGTACAGGAGGGGGTCTGGCCCGACCTGCGGCTGCGCGGGTCGCTGCTGGGCGCCGACGACCTGGTCGAAGTGGTCGAGGGCGCCGAGCCGAGCGCGGCCTCGCTGGCGTCGAAGCTGCTGGCCGAGGAGCGCCGGCTGTTCTACGTCGCGGCCACCCGGGCCAGGCGCAGGCTGGTGGTCACGGCGGTGGGCGGCGAGGACACCGACGAACGGCCGTCCAGGTTCCTGTCGGAGCTGATGCCGGGCGCGGTCGAGTCGGCGACGGTCGACGACCGGGCGCGCTGGCTCACCATGTCGGCGCTGGTCGCCGACCTGCGCAGCGCGGTGACCGACCCCACCAAGCCGGCCAGGCTCCGGCAGCGGGCCGCGCGGCAGCTCGCCCGCCTGGCCGCCGCCGGGGTCCAGGGCGCCCACCCCAACGACTGGTACGCCCTCACCCCCATCACCGACGACCGCCCGCTGAGCTGGCCCGACGACATCGTCAGCATCTCCCCGTCCGCGGTCGAGAGCTTCACCAAGTGCGGCCTGCGCTGGCTGCTGGAGACGGCGGTCGGCGCCGCGGGCACCAGCACGGCCCAGGGGCTCGGCAACGTCATCCACGCGCTCGCCGTGCTGGCCGCCACCGACCTGCCGAGCGAAGACCTCCTGGGCGACCGCCTCGACCAGGTGTGGAACGAGCTCGACTTCGGCGGCGTCTGGTACAACCGCAAGCAGCGGCAGGTGGCCGAGCAGATGATCGGCAAGTTCCTGCGCTGGCAGAAGGACAACCCGCGCGAGCTGATCGCCATCGAGGAGTCGTTCACCGCGACGGTCTCCGACGGCGTGCAGATCAAGGGGCGGGTCGACCGCGTGGAGAGCGACGACGACGGCCGCGCGGTGATCATCGACCTGAAGACCGGCGGCTCCAAGCCCAAGGCCGGCGAGCTCGACCGCCATCCGCAGCTCGGCGTCTACCAGCTCGCCGCGCTGCTCGGCGCGTTCGCCAGGCACGGCATGACCGAGCCGGGCGGGGCCGCGCTGGTCCAGCTCGGCAAGGCGGCGGGCAAGAACGCCGCGCTTGAGCAGACGCAGGGCGCGCTCGCCGACGACAAGAACCCCGGCTGGGCCGCCGACCTGGTCGACACCGTGGCCACGGGCATGTCGGGCCCGTTCTTCCAGGCCAAGGTCAACGACGGCTGCCGCACCTGCGCGGCGCGGGCGAGCTGCCCGGTCAACGACAACGGGGGCCAGGTGTGCTGAACCCGGTCGAACTCGCCGGCAAGCTCGGCATCCTGCCGCCGACGAGCGAGCAGGCGACGGTCATCGAGGCCCCGCTGGAGCCGATGGTCGTCATGGCCGGCGCCGGCTCGGGCAAGAGCGAGACGATGGCCGGGCGCGTGGTCTGGCTGGTCGCCAACGGCCTGGTCAAACCGGAGAACGTGCTCGGCCTGACGTTCACCCGCAAGGCCGCGGCCGAGCTGGCCACCAGGGTCAGGGAGCGGCTGACCGGCCTCGCCGAGGCGGGCCTGGTCGCTCCCGGCGCGCTCGACAACGAGCCGACCGTCTCCACCTACCACGCCTACGCCGCCCGCCTGGTCACCGACCACGCCCTGCGCGAGGCGCTCGAACCCACCATGCGCCTGGTCACCCCGGCCGTGTCGTGGCAGCTCGCCTCGCGGGTCGTGGCCCTGTACGACGGGCCGATGGACAAGATCGAGCTGGGCCCGCCGTCGGTCACGGCCGCCCTGCTCGAACTCGCCGGCGAGCTGTCGGAGCATCTGCGCACCCCCTCCGACGTACGGCGGATGGGGGAGTGGCTGGAGTCCAGGCTGGCCGCCACGCCGGGCCGCACCACGGTCGCGCAGCGCAAGCCGCTGGCCGTCCAGGCGGCGAGGGAGCAGCTGCTGCCGCTGGTGGAGGCGTACGAACGGCTCAAGCGGCGGCGGGAGGTCATCGACTACGGCGACCAGATGTCGCTGGCCGCCAGGATCGCCGCCAACCACAAGGAAGTGGGCGAGATCGAGCGGTCCCGCTACTCGGTGGTCCTGCTCGACGAGTACCAGGACACCAGCCACGCCCAGCTCGTCCTGCTCCGCTCCCTGTACGCCGGCGGCCACCCCGTCACCGCCGTCGGCGACCCCTGCCAGTCGATCTACGGCTGGCGCGGCGCCTCGGCGGGAAACCTGCGCCGGTTCCCCCGCGACTTCCGCACCAGCACCGGAGACCCGGCCCCGGTCCGCCAGCTCAGCGTCAGCTTCCGCAACGGCGACCGGGTGCTCGACGTCGCCGCCCGCGTCCAGCTCCCGCTGCGGATGGAGGCCCGCGAGGTCCCCGTCCTGGTCCCGGGCCCCAACCGGGTCGACCGGGGCCGCGTGACCTGCGCCTTCCACGAGACGGCCGAGGACGAGGCGAAGTGGATCGCCGACGGCGTCCACAAGATCCTCGGCCAGGAGACCGCCCCCGACGGCATGCCCTGGGGCGACAAGGAACGCAAGAAGACCCTCGCCGTCCAGCCGCAGGACATCGCGATCCTGGCCCGCAAGCGTTCGCAGTTCCCCGCGCTGCGCAAGGCGCTCGAAGACCGCGACATCCCGGTCGAGGTGGTCGGGCTCGGCGGCCTGCTGACCGTGCCCGAGGTCAACGACATCGTGGCCACCCTCCGCGTGCTCTACGACGCGACCGCGGGCGACGCGCTGGCCAGGCTGCTGGCCGGGCCGCGCTGGCGCGTCGGGCCCGCCGACCTGCGGGTGCTGGGGGAGCACGCGCGGGAGCTGGCCCGCGAGCTGAGCGAGAGCCACCGCGCCGACGACCCGCTCGACCAGGTGGTCGCCGACCTGGCCGAGGAGCGCGGCAGCCTGGTCGACGCGCTCGACGAGCTGCCGGATCGGCCCGAGTGGCTGGAGGCGTTCTCGCCGCTGGCCCGTACGCGGCTGGTCGCGCTCGCCCAGGAGCGGCGCCAGTTGCGCGCGCACACCGCGCAGCCGCTGCCCGACCTGATCACCGAGGTCGAGCGCAGGCTGGGGCTCGACATCGAGGTGGCGGCGCGCAGCGGCACGGTCGGGGCGTTCGCCGCGCGGGCCGACCTCGACGCGTTCATCGACGCGGCCTCCAGGTTCGCGGGCGACGCCGAGGATCCGACGCTGGGCGCGTTCCTGGCCTATCTGCAGGCGGCCGAGAGCGAGGAGTTCGGGCTGGAGGCGGGCCGGGTCGGCGAGAGCAACAGCGTCAAGCTGATGACCGTCCACGCCTCCAAGGGGCTGGAGTGGCCGGTCGTGGTCGTGCCGGGGCTGTCGCAGCTCGTCAGCTCGAAGGGGACGATCGCGACGGGCAGCGTGTTCCCCGCGACGCCGGTCATGAACAGCCGGTGGACCGACAACCCGCGCAAACTGCCCTACCCGCTGCGCGGCGACGCCGGCGACCTGCCCCGGCTGGGCGGGCTGGCCAAGGACGAGCTGGCCGTGTTCGACGAGCAGTGCCGCGAGCGCGACCTGACCGAGGAGCGGCGGCTCGCGTACGTGGCCGTCACGCGGGCCCACTACCACCTGATCGCCTCCGGCTACCGGTGGGGCACCGCCACCAAGCCGCTGGAGCCGTCCGACTTCCTGCTGGAGATCCGCGACACGGCCGACCGGGTGTCGTTCTGGGCGGGCGACCTCGAAGAGGGCGCGACCAACCCGCTGCTCGCCGAGCCCGCCGAGGCGGTGTGGCCGGTGACGCCCGAGGGCCTGCGCTACGAGTCCGTGCTCGACGGCGCCCGGCTGGTCGAGGACGCCCTCGCCGGCACGCTCGGCGAGGAGGACGACGACGAGCCGCTGCGCTCGTTCGAGGAGGAGCGCCTGCGCGCCTGGGAGCGCGACACCGACCTGCTGCTGCGCGAGCGGGAGCTGCACCGGCGCAGGCCCGCCACGACCGTCGAGCTGCCCGCCAAGCTGACCGTGTCGTCGCTGGTCACGCTGGCCACCGACGCCCGCGAGCTGGCCCGCAGGATCCGCCGCCCGGTGCCGCGCAGGCCCGCGCCGCTCGCCCGGCGCGGCACCTCGTTCCACAAGTGGCTGGAGTCCCGGTGGGAGCAGCAGCGGCTGATCGACGACTTCGAGCTCAACCCTCTCGACGAGCTGGAGGAGGCCGACGTGCGGCTGGCCGAGCTGCAGGAGCGGTTCGAGGAGAGCGAGTGGGCCGACCGGCGGCCGGTCGACCTGGAGGTGCCGTTCGAGACCATGATCGCCGATCGGCTGGTGCGCGGGCGGATGGACGCCGTGTTCGAGCTGCCCGGCGGCGGCTACGAGGTCGTCGACTGGAAGACCGGCGTGCCGCCGAAGGGGAAGGCCGCGCGGACGGCGTCGGTGCAGCTCGCCGCCTACCGGCTGGCCTGGTCCCACCTCGCCGGGGTGCCGCTGGAGAAGGTCGGCGCGGCCTTCCACTACGTACGCGCCAACAAGACCGTGCGCCCGGTCGACCTGCTCGACGCCGAGGGGCTGGTCGCGCTCATCGAGGCGGTGCCGGCGTCAGAGGCGTAGGTAGTGGAAGGCGGGTTCGGGGTGCATGAGGAAGTCGTGGTGGGAGATGTTCCAGGCGTAGGCGCCGGCCATGCCGAAGACCACCGTGTCCCCGACCCGCACCGAGGTCACGATGTTCCGGGCGAAGACGTCTTTGGGGGTGCAGAGCCGGCCGACGAAGGTGACCGGTTCGTCCGCGATCCCCGGGCCGTGGCCCGTGGGCAGGATCGTGAAGGGCTGGTCGTGGCCCTTGGCCACCGGCGTGCGCAGGTGGTGCGTCCCGCCCAGGACGATCGCGTACGCCGCGCCGCGCACCCGCTTCACGTCCACGACCCTGGTCGCGTAGTGGCCGCAGTAGGCGGTGAGCGACCTGCCGGGCTCGACCCGCAGCCGCCGTCCCGCCCGCAGCCCGGCCAGGCCCTTCCCGTACGCCGCCCAGTCGAACCGCTCGCCCGACGTGTACGACACCCCCATCCCGCCGCCCAGGTTGACCTCCGGATGCCCGCTCTCCAGCAGCGCCTCGGCCAGCCGGAGCAGCTGGGCGGCGTCCAGGCCGCTGGCCAGGTGGGCGTGCAGGCCGCGCAGCCGTACGCGGGGGGTGAACAGCGGCAGGCACTCGGCGAGGTCCGCCTCGTCCATGCCGAACGGGCCGTTCATCGTGAGCGCGGCCCCTTCGACCGGAAGGTCCTGGTTCGTCCGTAGCAGTACGTCGGCCTCCAGCCCGGTGGCGACCAGGCGGCGCAGCTCGTACGGCGACTCGACGTGGAGGCGGTGATGCGGCAGCCGCAGCTCGGCGTCGGTCTTGCCGGGCCCGCCCAGCGCCAGCCGCGCGCCCGGGAACAGGGCCGAGACGTGCGCGTGCTCACCGCCCGACGACACCTCGAACCCGTCCACGTGCGCGGCCAGCACCCGCAGCAGCTCGGCGTCGGGGTTGGCCTTGACGGCGTAGTACAGCTCGACCTCGCCGAGCGCCGCCCGCACCGACGCGGCGTGCGCGTCGAGCGCGGGCAGATCGTAGACATAGGCCGGCAACTCCGGCAGCCCCACAACCGCTTCAAGAACGCGGCTCATGCGAGCCGGTTGGCGATCGGCATCTGCGGCTCCGGTTATACGAGCGGGTTCGCGATCGGCATCTGCGGATCCGGTCATGCGAGCGGGTTCGCGATCGGGACGTAGCCGGCGTCGCGGTCGGCGGCCCGCGCCCACCGCACGCTCAGGTTCGCCTTGGCGGGCAGCGGGGTCCCGGCGAGCAGGTCCGAGAGCGGGAGCGGGTGCCCGAGACCGGCGGCCTGGGCGGCGAGCAGCTCGCGGGCGATCTTCCACAACCCGCGCAGCAGGTCGTCGTCGGGCCCGGCGAGGGTGGCGGCGATCTCGGTGAGGTGGTTCACGAGCAGGCAGTAGACGACGCGCGCCCACCCGCGCCCGGCGTCGTAGGAGAGCGCGCCCGCCACGTCGGGGTGCAGCCCGGCGAGGTCGTGGCGGCCCGCGACGAGCTTGACGCCCTCCAGGTCGCGGAAGATCGCCTGCACGGGCGTCCCGGAGGCGTCCAGGCCCACCAGGACGTTCTGCAGATGGGGTTCCAGGATCACGCCGTGGGTGAAGTACAGGTCGACGACCGGCAGCGCGACCACCGACACGTACGCCGACCACCAGGCCCGCGGGTCGTCCGGTGCGCGGTCCAGGGCGAGGGCGGCGGCGAGGACCGGCGTGACCCCGGGCGGGCAGACCGTCCACGGGCTGCTCCGGACGATCACGCCCAGGCCCTCGCGCAGCCGGGCGGACGTGCGGTAACCCGGTTCGGGGAGCCAGCGGGCGCCCGGATGCCGCGCGGCGACCTCGTCGAGGATCGGGCCGAGCCGCGAGGTGAGCTCGACCGCCCCGGCCAGCTCGTACCAGGCGTTCTTGCGGACGCAGTTCGTGATCCGCACGTCCAGCGAGAACTTCAGGCACGTCCCGGCGGCGTACACGGTCCTGACCGACGACGTCGGCGCCGCGACCGGGCCGGGGCCGAGATCGAGCAGGTCGGGGCCGTAGGCGGGGCGCAGCAGGTCGAGCTGCCACGGATGCGCGGGCAGGATCCGGTAACCGGCGGGAGCCGGGCCCAGCGCGTCGAGCGCCGACACGTCGCCCTCCTCGGCCGCCGCGTCCTCCCGTACGGCGAGCAGCCTGAGCGGGAAGGCGGCGTGGGACTCGGGGGCGTACCGCAGCCAGTCCGACCCGTCGCGGGCCTTCGGGGCGGGGTGGAACGGGTGCCCGTACACGAGGGCCTGCTCGGAGGCCAGCCACGGATCGGCGGGCGGCTCGGCCCCGGCTCTGGCCCGCAGGATCGCCGCGATGGCGGCCCTGCTGGCGGCCACCTGCCCGGCGAACTCCCCGTTGCCCCCGCCGAGGTCGGACTCGGCCAGCCGGACCAGCTCGTCGGCCGTCAGCGGTCGCCAGGCGCCCTCCTCCAGGCGCTCGGGCGGCCCGTCGAAGCGCAGCGCGGCCCCGCCGTACGTACGGGCCCGCAGCAACGCCCCGCCCACCCGCAGCAGCAGGTACGGCGGCGCCGGCCACACCAGCCCCCGGGGCCCGGCCACCTCGCGCACGCAGCTGCGCAGCAGGGCCGCGAGCGTCGCCTCCTCGGCCGGCGCCCCGACGGTCAGGACGTCCATGTCACGCTCTCCTCAGGTAGTTGGGCCCGCTGATGCCGTAGAACTTGTTGACGTCCCGCGCCCCCGAACGTTCCTTGGCCACGAGCGTCCCGGCGGTGACCATGGACTTGCCGGTGAGCCTGGCCGCGTCCAGCGTCCGCGCGCGCAGGAGCCTGGCCATGGGGTCGTCGCCGTACTCGTCGAGCGCGGCGGCCAGCGTGTCGCGCAGCAGCGCGGACGCCCGTGCCGGCGGCAGCACCGCGAACGCCACGGCCGCCGCCGCCAGGTGCAGCGTGATCGTCACGAACACGTCGGCCAGCGCGTGCGGGTCGTCGGTGAGCATGCGCCGGTCGGCGAAGCCGGGCGCCTCGATCCCGGCCGCCGCCAGCCTGGACGGGGAGGCCAGCAGGCCGTCGTTGTCCTTGACCAGCAGGCGCAGGCGGTCGCCCTGGAGGACGAGGGCGAGGTTCTGCTGGTGCGCCTCCAGCGCGACGCCGTAGCGGACGAACAGCCGTACGTTCCAGCGCAGCAGCAGCCGCAGGTACCGGGGCAGCACATCGGGCCCGAGCCCGTCCAGCACGCCGGGCACCGCGAGCGCCGCGACCGGGACGATCCGCCCCTCGGGCAGCCGCCTGACCATCCACGCCAGGTACTCGTGGCCCCCGTGCGCGAACGCCTGCTCGTCGGCGAGGAGCACGTCGGGGTCCGCGAGCCGGCGCAGCAGCAGCTCGGCCTTCGCGCCGTCCTCCAGCGTGCCCGCCCTGATCGACCGCCGGTTGCGCACGCCGAGCGTGCTCACCGGCAGCGGCAGCTTGAGCTGCGTACGCGGCCCGACCTCCACCGTTCGCATGGACAGCGTGGGCCGTACGGCGACCGCCGCCTCCTCCAGCACCCGCACCCCGTCGATCTTCCGCACCTCGTCCACGGTCATGGGATGCACGGGGAACAGCACGCCGTCGCACTCCGGCCGCGCCACGTCGTCAGGCAGGGAACGGGCCGCGTGGGGCACCACCGCCCACCGCAGCGCGAACGTGGGCGCGAACTCCGGCGCGTACGCCAGAAGATCCGCCTCCGTCGCCCCGACCCGCGCCCGCGACGTGGGATGGACGGGATGATCGACAAAGGCCGCCAGCGACTCGTACGAAGGCCCGCGACGCAACACCGCCTCCCGGTGCGCGTCGTGCAGCTCCAGAGCCGCGAGGGTCGTCAGGCACTCGTCGAAGAAGGCCGCGACCCCCTCGGAGTCCGCCGGGTGGGCCACCTCCACCAGCGTCTCCAGCACCTGCTCCAGCCCCAGCCGCTCGTCCGGCGCCACCACGAAGTCCTGGAACGGCGACCCCCGCGTCAGCCGCACCCATCGCCCGTCGGCCAGCAGCAGCCCGGCCCCGGCCTTGGTCCTGTCGACCCGCGCGGCGAGCCCGCCGTAGTCCTCCCGCACCAGCGCGTCGAGCACCCGGGCGGCCAGATACGCCTCCCGCGACCTCACCCGACCACCCACGGCCTGGCCGCCCGGTACCGCTCGACGGCCGCGTCCACGGACGCCCGGTCCGGTCCGACGGCGCGGATGACGCCCAGGTAGTCCCGGTTCGTCCGGGTCAGCTCGACGACGTCCCCGATCGCGCGCAGCGGACGGTGCCACAGCCGTACGCCGCCGTCCTCGACGTCCTCCTCCGGCGGCCCTTCCTCGACCACGCCCGACCGGTCGGCGACCACGCTGACCGCGCATCCGTGCCCGGTGGGATCCGGCGGTTCGGGCGCGGGCTCGCCGAGGTGGACGCGCAGGATCCATGCGAACAGCGGCACCCCCAGCAGGTCGCCCAGCAGGAAGTCGCAGTGGTCGCCGATCGCCCGGTAGTTCACCTCGACGATCCGGGGGCCGGTCTTCGTCAGGACGTACTCGGTGTGGCAGGCGCCGAACCCCACGCCGAGCGCCCGCAGCGCCTTCAGCACGTACGCGTCCGCCTCGGGCGCCCAGTCGAGCCGCTCCTCGACGAAGTGCGGCAACGGGCCCAGCGTGGTCGCGAACCCGCCGAGCACCCGCGTCGAGGAGCCGTCGCCCAGCGTCTCCAGCGTCCGCAGCGGCCCTTCGAGGTACTCCTCGACGACCAGCGTCTCGCCGGGACGCCGCCTCCTGACCTCGGCCACGGCGGCGGGGAGATCGTCCTCGACCAGCATGACGTCCTCGCTGGCCACGCCTTCGCGGGGTTTCAGCACGACCGGGCCGGGCAGGCGCTCGGGCACCGGATCGGCGGGGGCGAGCCGGATCGTACGCACGGTCTCGATCCCGGCATCAAGGAGCCCGCGTCGCATCAGGAACTTGTTCTTGGCGGCCAGACACGCCCGCCAGTCCTTTCCTGGCAGCCCGAAGTACGACGCCGCGAGGGCGGTCTCCGCCTGAAGGTGGTCGGAGTTGGAGAAGATCGCGTCGGGCCTGCCCAGCTGCTCGACGGCGTCGATCAGCGCCCGCGGGTCCCGTACGTCGCAGCCCACCGAGCCGGGGTGCCGTTCCGGCCGGTCGGTGAGCACCGTCACCTCGCAGCCGAGCGCCCGTGCGGCGGGCAGGAAGCCGTACGTCACCGAATCTGTTGGCTTGAGCGCGGTCAGGTAGAGCCGCAACGCGAGGCACCCCCGGAGGATCAGGTAAGGCTAACCTAACTCGATGATCCTAGCCCGAGAGAGATCACTCCGGAGCCCGTACACCCTAATCGGCGGCTAACTGCGAGGTCATAGGATGACAAGGGACTTGGGGAAGGGGCGGCCAGTGGAAACTACCGCGGAAGAGCAACTCATCGGCCCGCTGCTCCTGGCGCGGGGCACCATCGACAGATCGTCGGCGCTGCGTGCCGACGGGCGATGGCTGGAGCAGGCGTGGGCCGATCCCGGCACCAGAGTGCTCGTGATCGACGACGGGCGCACCCTGGTGCGGCGGGCGGGGGATGAGGTGCACGCGGTGCTGTACACGCCCGCGCAGGCGCCGCCGGGCGAGCGCTACCTGCTGGGCGTCGAGGGCGGCACGGCCTACTTCGCGGTGGCCGCGCCGCTGCCCGGCACACCGGCGGGCGACGGCAACGGCCGGGTGACCATGCCGATGAGCCTGCGCGACGCCCCCGAGGGGCGTCCCGTGGCGGCCGGGCTGCGCCAGGTGGGCGGCCTGCTCGGCGACCGCGACGCGGGCCTGCTGGTCTACGCGGTGGCGCTGGAGGCCTGGCACGCCTCCCACGAGTTCTGCCCGCGCTGCGGCGCCCGCACGAACGTGGAGGCCGGCGGCCACATCCGGGTCTGCCCGAAGGACTCCAGCCAACACTTCCCGCGCGTCGACCCGGCGGTGATCATGCTGGTGCGCGACGAGGACGACCGCTGCCTGCTGGCCCGCGGCCCCCAGTGGCCGGAAGGGCGGCTGTCGATCCTCGCGGGGTTCGTGGAGCCGGGCGAGTCGCTCGAATACGCGGTGGCCCGCGAGGTCGCGGAGGAGGTCGGCGTCAGCGTCGTCAACCCGCGCTACCTCGGCAGCCAGCCCTGGCCGTTCCCGCGCAGCCTCATGCTGGGCTTCTTCGCCGACGCCACCTCGACCACGCTGACCCCCGACGCCGAGGAGATCGCCGAGGCACGCTGGTTCACGCGTGAGGAGCTGGTGGCGGCCATCCAGTCGGGCGAGGTCCGCCTCCCGCCCCCGGTGTCGATAGCCCGCCGCCTGATCGAGACCTGGTACGGCGGCGAGCTTCTCGGCGACTGGTGATCAGGCCGCTCCGAGCAGCGCCTTGACCTCGCGAGCGGAGGGGTTGGTCCGGACGATCCGGCCGTGGGGAGTCTCGATCACCACGGTCGGCACGGTCTGGTTGCCGTTGTTGACGCTCATGACGAACTCGGCGGCGGCGGCGTCCCGCTCGATGTCGATCTCGTCGAAGCTGATGCCCTCGCGGGCGAGTTGAGACTTCAGCCGCTTGCAGGGGCCACACCAGGTAGTGCTGTAGACCGTGAGCGCCATGTCGGGTTGTCCCTCCAAGGTCAGGAAAATCAGGCGCTCCGTGCAACAACGCGGAGTGCCTGCTTAATCCCCTGCCCGAGCCCGATCAGCCGATGCGCTCGGCGATCCAGGCCTGCACCCGCTCGGCCACGCCCGGCTCCCGGTAGAGCGGCGCGCTGTGGTTGGTGCCCGGCGCGGTGAGGACCGTCATCTGCACGCCCACCTGGCCGAGCATCTGCTTGAGCAGCTGGCTCTGCGACGGCGGCACGAACTCGTCCTGCGAGTGCACGGTCAGCACCGGCGCGTCCTTGGCGCTGGCGTGCCAGGCCACCTCCATGCTCGCCCAGACGCGCGAGCACTTGCCCTTGGGCTCGCAGTGACCGGCCAGCCTGATCGCGGCGTCGCGCAGCTTGCGCTTGTCGGGGTCGGTGGTCTTCTCCCCGTCGGAGTACGCCCGCAGCGGCGAGATGATCGGCGACAGCCCGACCACGCCCCTCAGCCCGGCGATGCCGTTGCCGTACGTGCCGACCGAGGCCGCGATGTGGCCGCCGGCGGAGAAGCCGACGACGACGTACTTGGTCGCGTCGAAGGCCCACCGGTCGGCGTGCTTGCGCGCCATGGCGATGGCGGCCAGCGCGTCGGTACGCTGTGCGGGCCAGGCCGCCTCGCCGGAGAGGCGGTAGTTGATGTTGAAGACCGTGTACCCGAGGTCGGCGTAGCTGCGGGTGATCTCCTTCATGTACTTCTTGTCGCCGCCCGACCACCAGCCGCCGTGGATCAGGAAGACGCCGGGGCGCTTCTGACCGTCGGGCGTCCACCAGACGTCCATGTCCTGATTGCGGTGAGAGCCGTAGGAAAGGGTTTCCATGGCCAGTCCGCCGAGACCGTCAGGGTCCGTGGGGTTCGTCACCACGGGGGCGGCTGTCGGCTCCGCCGTCGCCTGTGCGACGACCGGCGTGAGCACCACGGCTGCGAGCGTGAGCGCGCTCACGCAAACCGCTGTTCGCACGGCCTTCCTTTCCCCCATGCAGATGGTCGGCCCCATTGTGGGGGAAGAGACCAGTTCTTTGCATCTCGGTGACTATGAACATACGTCGGGCCGCATGTTGCCAGAATAAAGTGCTTCGGCGCCACTTGGCGGGAGGAAGAAACGGGTGAACAGCGTGGATGACGTCCTGAGCGGCCTCGACCCCGAGCAGCGGGCGGTCGCCGAGGCGGTGCGCGGTCCCGTGTGCGTGCTCGCGGGTGCGGGCACGGGCAAGACCAGGGCGATCACCCACCGCATCGCCCACGCGGTGCGCAGCGGGGTGGTCGACGCGCCGAGCGTGCTCGCGGTGACCTTCACCACACGCGCGGCGGGGGAGCTGCGGCAGCGGCTGCGCGCCCTGGGAGCACCGGGCGTCCAGGCCCGTACGTTCCACGCCGCCGCCCTGCGCCAGCTCACCTACTTCTGGCCACGGGTCATCGGCGGCGAGGCGCCCTCGGTCATCGAGTCGAAACTGCCGGTGCTGGTCGAAGCCTGCCGCCAGATCCGGAAAAATCCGGATCGGTCCGAGTTGCGGGACATCGCGGCCGAGGTCGAATGGGCCAAGGTCTCCCAGATCGGCCCGGAAGACTACGTGGCCGCCGCCGCCAAACACCACCGCACACCCCCCGGCTCCCCGGAGGAGGTGGCCCGCCTCTACGAGGGCTACGAACGCATCAGGCGCGAACGCCACCTGGTCGACTTCGAGACCATCCTGGAGCTGACCGCGGCCGTGATGACCGAGCACCAGGAGGTCGCGGCCCAGATCCGCCAGCAATACCGCTACTTCGTCGTGGACGAGTTCCAGGACGTCAACCCGCTGCAGAAACTCCTGCTCGACACCTGGCTCGGCGGCCGCGACGACCTCTGCGTCGTCGGCGACCCCAACCAGACCATCTACTCCTTCACCGGCGCGAGCCCCCGCTATCTCACCAACTTCGCCGTCGAGCACCCGGGCGCCACCGTCGTCAAACTGGTACGCGACTACCGTTCCACCCCCCAGGTCGTGAACCTGGCCAACCTGGTCATCGCCAAGTCCAAGTCCCCCAACCGCCTCGAACTCATCGCCCAGCGCCCCGACGGCCCCAACCCGGTCTTCTCCGACTACGACGACGAACCGGCCGAGGCCGCGGGCGTCGCGCGGGCGATCAGGAAACTGCTCGACAAGGACGTGCCCGCGCGCGAGATCGCGGTCCTGTTCCGGGTCAACTCCCAGTCGGAGTCGTACGAGGAGGCCCTGGCCAAGGCGGAGATCCCGTACCTGCTGCGGGGCGCGGAGCGCTTCTTCGAGCGTCCTGAGGTGCGGCAGGCGGTCGTGCTCCTGCGCGGCGCCGCCCGGTCGGCCGCGGGCGAGCCGCTGGCCTCGGAGGTGCACCACATCCTGTCCGGCATCGGCCTGACCCCCGCCCCGCCCGGCGGCGGCAAGGCCAGGGAGAAGTGGGAGTCGCTGAAGGCCCTCGCCGACCTGGCCGAGGACATGGCCGCCGACGGCGCGGGGCTGCCCGCGTTCGTGGCCGAGCTGGAGCGGCGCGCCTCCGAGCAGCACGCGCCGCCCGTCGAGGGCGTCACGCTGGCCTCGCTGCACGCCGCCAAGGGCCTGGAATGGGACGCGGTGTTCCTCGTCGGCCTCACCGACGGCATGCTCCCGATCATCTACGCCGAGACCCCCGAGCAGGTCGAGGAGGAACGCCGCCTGCTCTACGTGGGCGTCACCCGCGCCCGCGAGCACCTGTCGCTCTCCTGGGCCCTCGCCCGCGCCCCCGGAGGCCGCAAGAGCCGCCGCCCGTCCCGCTTCCTCGACGGGCTCACCGGCCGCGCCTCGACGCCGCCCCGGCTCGCCACCCCCGTCCGCGAACGCCGCCAGGTGGCCGCGCCGGTGAGCTGCCGCGTGTGCGCGAAGACGCTGGTCGCCGCCGCCGAGCAGAAGCTCGGCCGCTGCGCGACCTGCCCGGCCGACTACGACGAGGCCCTGCTCGAACGTCTCAAGGTCTGGCGCACGGCCACGGCCAAGGAGGCCAAGATCCCGCCGTACGTGATCTTCACGGACGTCACGCTCCAGGCCATCGCCGAACGCGCGCCGACCACCGAGCAGGAGCTGCTGTCGATCGCCGGCATCGGCCGGGTCAAGCTCGACCGCTACGGCGAGGCCGTCCTCGACCTGTGCCGCGGGTGAGATCGCTCACGTACGCGTGATCGTCCCGCGCCCGGAGGCCCTTTCCACCGGGAGAAACGGCGAGACCGGGCCTCCGGCCGAGCCAGGGCAGGTTTGGGGGAACAAGCGCGGCACGTCAGACTTGTCCTTGGAAAGTCCGTCCATGAGGGGGCCCTGTGAACGAGGCGCTGAAGGAGCTGCTCGACCTGCTCGACCTTGAGCAGATCGAGCTGGACATCTTCCGTGGACGCAGCCCGGAGGAGCGCATCCAGCGCGTCTTCGGCGGCCAGGTCGCCGCGCAGGCTCTCGTCGCGGCCGGCCGCACCGTCCCCAAGGACCGGTACGTGCACTCGCTGCACGCCTACTTCATCCGTCCCGGCGACCCCTCCATCCCGATCGTCTACAACGTCGAGCGCCTGCGCGACGGCCGGTCGTTCACCACGCGCCGGATCGTCGCCGTCCAGCACGGCAAGGCGATCTTCACGATGTCGGCCTCGTTCCACATCCTTGAGGAGGGCGTGCAGCACCAGGCGTCCGTGATGCCGGTGGTGCCCGACCCCGAGACGCTGCCTACGTTCCAGGACCGGATGTTCGAGGTGCTCGGCGACCACCCCGAGATGCGGGAGTGGTTCTCGCGCCCGCGCCCGGTCGACGCGCGCTACGCCTCGCCGCTCACCTGGGAGGCCCACCTCAACCCGGAGCTGGCCAGCGCCCAGACGAACGTGTGGTTCCGCTACGACGCCGACCTGCCCGACGACCCGCTGCTGCACGTGGTGCTGGCCGCGTACGCGTCGGACTTCACGCTCGTGGACACGATCCTGCTGGCCCACGGCATGGCCTGGGGCGCCTCGAACGTCATCGGAGCCTCCCTGGACCACGCCATGTGGTTCCACCGCCCGTTCAGGGCCGACGACTGGCTCCTGTACGCCCAGGAGGCCCCCTGGTCGGCCGGCGCGCGGGGGCTCGCGCGTGGTGAGATGTTCACCGCGTCGGGCGAGCTCGTCGTCTCCGTCGTCCAGGAGGCGATGATCCGCGTGGCGAAGTAGCTGTGTCACAAAATCGCAGGTAGAAAATATGTTGCCCCTTCCCGGCTTCCCGGTTTAGGGTCATGGACAAGCGAGTCGGACACTCCTGTTTCCGACGATCTGATGAGAGTGGAGGTGAGCCCCGGTGATGAGCATCAAGATGACGGCCGCGCAGTGGCTCACTTCCGCATGCCGTGACTCGGTGAGGCTCGTCGACGGGCCGGCCAAGCTGCGGCAGGAGAAGTCCGCCCGCATCCAGGCCCCCGCCTTCTACGCGCGAGCCCACGCTGGCATCACCGCTCCGCAAGGCGCTCCTGTCTATGGGGCAGGTATCGCCGTCCCGACCAACCAGCTCCACAAGGGTGGGCTGTGCGGTCCGCAACCCTGGAGGGATGCTCCGGTCATAACCTGACCGGCACATAGCAGCCCCCAGGCCGCGGATCCGCACACCGGATCCGCGGCCTCTTTGTTTGTCCGCGATCCCCGACCACCTACGAGGTGCCCGACCAAGATCAAAGATCGATCAAAAGGAGAAGCAGATGGGGGCGAAGACGATCATGGACCTGATCGACGAAGCCAAGATCCCCTGTCGTACCGACCCTGACCTGTGGTTCGCAGAGTCACCCGAGGACGTCGAGTTCGCCAAGGCTCTCTGCGGCAACTGCCCGATCCAGCAGGCCTGCCTGGCCCGCGCGCTGGAGCGCGAGGAGCCGTGGGGCGTCTGGGGCGGCGAACTGATCCTCAGGGGAACGATCGTTCCCCGCAAGCGTCCGCGCGGGCGTCCCCGCAAGCACCCGGTCGCTGCCTGACCACCGTCCATCCCTACGAACGAGAGAGACCGGAAACCGATGAGCACCGATTCCACCAGGAGCCTGGCCGTGCCGTATCTTTTCCATGACTTGGTAAACGACCGAATACAATCGCTCCACCGGGAGGCGGAGGAG
>JABFVJ010000364.1 GCA_013362835.1 Nonomuraea sp.
CAGGTCGGCCACCTTGCCCGGCTCCAGCGAGCCCTTCCACGACTCCGCGCCCTCCAGCCAGGCCGGGCTGATCGTGTACGCGCGCAACGCCTGGTCGAGCGCGAGCCGCTGGTCGGGGGCGCCCTCGACGGCCCACCGGGTCGCGGCGGCGGCGACCCCGTGCCGCCAGTCGGGGGTGACCATGGGGGCGTCGGAGCTGAGGCAGAGCCGTACGCCGGCCGCCAGCGCGTCACGCACCGGCCAGGCGTGCCCGAGCGCGGCCTGGCCGAGGGCGTCGCGCAGCATCGGGGAGGCGGCGGCCGCGATGCCCGGCTGCGTGGTCAGGCCGATCCCGGCCGCGGCCATCTCCATGAGCGTGTCCGGGGCCAGGACGTCGCCGTGGACGAGGTAGTGGCGCTCTCCCGGGGCCTTGGCCAGGACGCGCGTGACGGTCCTGGTCGCCCGGCTGCCCGTGGCGTGCACGGCGACCTGGTGACCGGCCGCGGCGGCGGTCTCGATCATCTCCGTCAGCGCGCGTTCCCGCTCGCCCACGGAGTCGCCCTCGGCCAGCGGGGCGCCGTACGTGCCGTCGGCGTACGGCTCGTCGCTCCAGGCCGTGCGCATCGCCGGGATGCCGTCGGCGAAGATCTTCACCCCGGACACCCGGAACCAGCCGGGCACCTCGGCGGGCGGCGTGAGGTCGCGCAGGCCGGTCGCCAGGCCGGCCGGCGAGCCGCGGCCGTCCAGCTCGGCGAAGAGCAGCAGCGCGTTCACCCGCGCCTTGAGCTCGCCCCGCGCGGCCATCGTGGCGTACTCGCGCAGGACCTCGACGCCGAAGCAGCCGGTGCCGCCGGGGCCGAGGCCGGGCTCGGTGTAGCTGGTGATCCCCAGGGACGCCAGCAGGTCGCCGGCCCGCAGGATCGCCGCCCGGCGCTCCCCGGCCAGTCCCAATCGCCCGTCGGGGACGGGCGAGCCGCTGCCGGTCAGGCGGTCCAGCAGGAGGTCGGGCCAGCGCAGGCCGAGCCAGGCGCCGTGCAGGTGCGTGTCGTTGATGCCGGGCAGCACCGATGCGCCGCGCAGGCGGATGACCCGCGTGTCCGGGCCCACCAGGGCCTGGACCTGCAGCGGAGTGCCGACTCTGACGATGCGTCCGTCCTTGACGGCGATGCCGGACGCGAGGTGGCCGGCCGCGTTCATGGTGTGCACGACGCCGCCGGTCATGACCAGATCCGCCGACCTGTTGTCAGCCGCAGATTTCATATCCGCTCCGCTCTGGACACTCTCATTTCCATCCGCATAACGTACATGGAATCAGATACGATTTCGTGCCGGGAGGTGACGATGCCTCTACGTTTCGAGGCACGGCGCATCATCGATCGGGCCCTCGGCGGACCGGCGGACGCGCCGTTACCGGGCAGGGCCGATCATCGCAGGACCGCGCGGCCGCGCGGGAGCCGCTGATGAGCGCGACCGAGGGCGACGTCCTCGACGTGCGGGACATCAGCGTCTCCAGAGGCGAGGTCCCCATCGTGCGCGAGGTCACGCTGGGCGTCGCACCCGGCACGATCACCGTGCTGCTCGGCGCGAACGGCGCGGGCAAGACCACCCTCCTCGACGGCGTCGCGGGCCTCGCCCCCGCCACCTCGGGCACCGTCACCCTCGCCGGCGCCACGCTGACCGGCCTGCCCACCTACCGCCGGGCCCAGGCCGGCCTCGGCTACGCCGAGCAGGCCCGCACCGTGTTCCGCACCCTCACGGTGGAGCAGAACCTGCTCGTGTCGGGCGACGGCGACCCGGCCACCGTCTACGACCTGTTCCCCGAGCTCGACCGAAGGCGCGCGCTGCCGGCCGGGCACCTGTCGGGCGGCGAGCAGCAGATGCTCGTGCTCGGCCGGGCGCTGATCGCCCGGCCCAAGGTCGTGCTCATCGACGAGATGTCGCTCGGCCTCGCGCCCGTCGTCGTCCGCCGCCTCATGGGCTCGGTACGCGAGCTCGCCGAGCGCGGCATCGGCGTGCTGCTCGTCGAACAGTTCGCCAACCTGGCCCTGGAGATCGGCACCCGCGCGTACGTGCTGCGCAAGGGACGCGTCGTCTTCGAGGGCCCGTGCGAGGAGCTGCGCGGCGCCGATGACCGCCTGCACGAGTTCTACTTCGGCGCCCTGAACGAGGAAGCCGCCGCCGGCGGGCCTTCGGCGAACGGGGCCGCCGTGAAGGGCGGGGGCTCGTGAACGGGGTCCTGAAAACCTGGGGCCCCGGGCTCGGGCTGGCCGTCGCGGCGTGCGCCGTGCTGCCCTGGGCACTGCCGCCGTACTGGATCTACCTGGCCGTCGCGGCCGTCGTCAGCGGCGTGCTCATGCAGAGCTACGGCGTGATCGTCGGCCGGGCCGGGGTGATGTCGCTGTGCCAGATGTCGTTCGCGGCGATCGGGGCCTGGGTGGTGCTCCGGCTGAACCTGGCCGACGCGCCCGGCGGGTTCCTGCTGTGGCTGGTGCTCGGCGGGCTCGCGGCCGTGCCGGTGGGGATCGCCATCGGGCTGCCCGCGCTGCGCATCAGGGGCGTCAACCTGGCCGTCGTCACGCTCGGCTTCGCCGTCTCGACCGACATCGTGCTCAACGCCAACCAGTTCCCCGGCACGACCGAGCTGAAGACCGTCGTACGGCCGGGGATGTTCTCCTCCGACGCGGCGTACTTCGTGCTCGCCATGATCGTGTTCGTGCTGATCGCCGCCGGGCTCGCGCTGGTCAACCGGACCAGGATCGGGCGGTCGTGGCTGGAGCTGCGGCACTCCGAGCGGGCCGCGGCGGCCCACGGGATCTCCGTGGCGCGCAGCAAGCTCACGGCCTTCGCCATCAGCGCGTTCATCGCCGGCATCGGGGGCGGGCTGATGGCGGGGCAGCTCGGCCTCGTCGTATCCGGAAATTTCGCGATGATGCAGTCGCTGGCGCTGTTCGCCGTCGCGGTGCTCATCGGGCCGCACAACACCGAGGGCGCGGTCATCGGCGGCATCTTCGGCGCGGTCATGGCCACCGTCCTGGAGAAGCTGCGGCTGCCGCAGGACCTCGGCGGCATCCTGTTCGGCGTGATGGCGATCTTCGCGCTGCGCAGCGGGGTCAGCCAGACCGACTTCACCCGGGCCCGCAAGCGCGAACGCGACGCCCGCCCGCTGCTCGCGGCCATGGAACGCGTCCCCGACGAGGAGCCCGCACCGCCCCCCGTATCGGCGCCCGTATCGGCGGTGGCGGGCGACGTGCTGGAGGTATGCGGTCTCACCGTACGGTTCGGCCAGGTCGTGGCGCTCGACGGCGTCGACCTGACCGTGCCCGCGCTCGGCGTCACCGGCCTGATCGGCCCGAACGGCGCAGGCAAGTCCACCCTGATCTCGGCCGTGACCGGGTTCGCCGCCCGCTACGAGGGCTCGGTCGTGCTCGACGGGCAGCCCGTCGACCGGCTCAGCCCGAGCTCCAGGGCCAGGCGCGGCCTGCGGCGCACGTTCCAGACCACCTCGATCGCCTCGGAGCTGACGCAGGAGGAGTACCTGGCGATCGTCGCGGGACGGCGCCTGCCGGAGGAGGAGTCGGCGGAGGTGCTGCGCTTCTTCGGCTGCCCGCCCGGCGAGGTGCCCGTGTCCATCCTCGACGCGGGCACCAGGCGGCTGCTCGACGTGGCCGCCGCCATCGCCGCCCGGCCGAAGGTCGCGCTGCTCGACGAGCCGGGCGCGGGCCAGTCGGCCGCCGAGTCGCTGCGGCTCGGCCGCCGCCTGGCCCAGGTGCCGGCCCGCTTCGGCGTGTCGATCCTGCTGGTGGAGCACGACATGGATCTCGTACGAGCCGCCTGCGGCCAGGTCACGGTGCTCGACTTCGGGCACGTGATCGCCTCGGGGCCGACGCTCGACGTCTTGGACGCACCGGCCGTCAGGGCCGCCTATCTCGGGACCGTCTTGGAGGAGACATCGTGAAACGCGTACTCATGGCCCTGCCCGTCCTCGGCCTGCTGACCGCTCTGACGGCCTGTTCCGGCGGCTCGGGCACCGACGGGCCGATCAAGGTCGGCGCCGTCAACGGCGTCACCGGCCTGTTCCAGACCCCCGAGGTGCCGCAGGCGGTCAAGGCCGTCTTCGAGGAGGTCAACAAGGCCGGCGGGATCAACGGCCGCAAGATCGAGCTGATCAGCAAGGACGACGCGATGAACCCGCAGCGCTCCACGGAGGCGGCGCGCGAGCTGATCGACTCCGAGGAGGTCGTGGCGTTCGTCGGCTCCTCCAGCGCCGTGGACTGCGGGCTCAACCGCGCCACCTACGGCAAGGCGCAGATCGTCTCCATCCCGGCCGTGGGCGTCGACCCGGCCTGCTTCACCAGCCCGAACATCGCCCCGGTCAACCCGGGCCCGTTCAAGCTGCTGACCGCGATGTTGTACTACGCCTCCGAGACGCTCAAGCACGACAAGGTGTGCCTGGCCTTCACCGTGCTGCCGGGCAGCGGCGGCGGCATCGACGCGGCCGTCAAGGAGTGGACCGACATCACCGGCAAGACGCTGGCCGTCAAGGACACCTCGGTCGGGCAGGGCGACCCCACGCCGTACCTGGTCAAGCTCAAGGCGGGCGGCTGCCAGGCGGTCGTCTACAACGCCCAGATCGGGCCGTGGTTCGCCCAGGCCAAGACGCAGGGCATGCAGGACGTCGACTTCATCCTCATGGCCAACGCCTACACCGACGCCAACGCGGCGCTCATCCCGGCGGGCATGCGGGCCCAGGCGGGCACCGAGTGGCAGCCGTACACCGACGAGACGCTGCCGGGCAACGAGCGCTGGGCGAAGATCGTCAACGACAACAAGATCCAGAAGACCGCGTTCAGCCAGGGCGGCGTGATGGCGGCCGACGTGTTCGTCCAGGTGCTCAAGACCATCAAGGGGGACGTCACCCGCGAGTCGGTGACCAAGGCGTTCAAGGAGATGCGGCCGATCTCCTATCCCATGGTGGGCACGCCGTGGGTGTTCGGCCCCGGCCAGGCGCACAACCCGATCGAGGGCAGCCGTTTCGTCAAGGCCGAGAACGGCAAGTGGACGGTGCTGCCCGAGGGCTTCATCGTCCCGAAGCGGAACGGCTGATGCTCGACTCCGTGGTCGCGGGCCTGACCAGCGGCGGCGTGTACGCGCTGCTCGGGCTCTGCGTGGTCCTGACCTACCGGCTGGTGGCGGTGGTCAACTTCGCGATGGCGGCGGTGGGCGCGATGGGCGCCTTCGTCATGGTCACGCTCACCGACGCCGGGCTGAACGTGTGGCTCGCGCTCCCGCTCGGCGCGCTGGCCGGCGGGCTCGTCTCGGCGCTGCTCGGCCTCGGCCTGGTCCGCTGGTTCGGCGAGCACGACCTGCGGACGAAGGCGGCCGTCACCGTGGCGGTGTTCGTCGCGCTCATGTCCGTCGGGCTGCGCCTGTTCGGCAACAACACCAGCGGCGCGCGGCGCTTCCCGCAGCCGTTCGACGCGCCCGCCTTCACCGTGGGCGAGGTGGTCGTGCCGCAGGCGGTGCTGGTGTCGCTGTCGTTCGCGGTGCTCATCACGGTCGGCGTGGGGCTGCTGCTCGGGCGTACGCGGATGGGGCTGCGGCTGCAGGCGCTGTCGGAGCGGCCCGCGACCGCGCAGGTCGTCGGCATCCCCGCGCCCCGGCTCGCGCTCGTCGTGTGGGTGGCCATCGGCGCGATCAGCACGCTCGTCATCGTGCTGGTCGCGCCCCGGCTCGGCGGCGACTTCTCCACCCTCGGCAACCTCGTCACGACCGCGCTCGCGGTGGCCATGGTCGGGGCGTTCAGCAGCCTGTGGCTGACGCTGGCGGGCGGGCTGCTGCTGGGCTGCCTGGAAGGGGTGACGGCCTCGCTGGAGGCGGTGCAGCAGTACCGGGGGGTGCTGCCGTTCCTGGTGATGGTGGCGCTGCTGTGGTGGCGCAGCCGCCACCACGTCTGGGACTCGGAGGCGAACGTATGACGGTGAAGGTCCCCCGGCGCCGGATCGGGGCGCACGGCCCGGAGGCGTCGGTGTTGTCGCTGGGGTCCTGGCACACCTACGACCGGATGGACTTCGGCGAGGCCGTGGCCGTGCTGCGGCACGCCGCCGGCATCGGGATCAACCTGTTCGACGTCGGCGTCTACGGCCTGCCCGGCCGCCCGCCCGGCTTCACGGACGTGCTGTTCTCGGCCATGGTCAGGGCCGCCGGCCTCGCCCGCGAGGACTACCTGCTCTCGGCCAAGCTGTGGCTGCGGAGCTACCCCGAGCAGTCCCTGCGCGACCAGCTCGAACGGGCGCTGACCAGGGCCGGCACCGACCACGCCGACCTGGCCGTGGTCGGCGACGCGCACCGCGACGACCTCGACCTGCGCCGGCTGGCCCGCGAGCTGGCCGCGCTGGAGTCGGAGGGGCTGCTCGGCTGCTGGGGCGTCAACAACTGGTCGGCCACCGCGATCCTGACCATCCGCCACCACGCCCGCGACTTCGGCTCGCCGGGGCCGCAGCTCGCGCAGCTCAAGTACAACCCGTGCCGCCGCGCGATCCCGGAAGGGGTGCCGTTCGCGGAGGTGTTCGACGCGGGGATCTCGCTGCAGGCGAGCGACGTGCTCGAAGGCGGCCTGCTGGCGGGCAAGGCCGTTCCCGCCCGGCCGGTGTTCCCCGATCCGGGCGGGGTGCGCGAGCGGGCCGCCAAGGCGGCCGACGGCCTGGCGGAGGCGGCGGCGTCGCTGGGGGCGACGCCGGCCCAGCTGTGCGTGGCGTTCTGCCTCACCCACCCGGCGGTGGCGAGCGTGCTGTTCGGCGTGACGAGCCTGGCCCAGCTCGTGGACGACGCGGGCGCGCTCGCCCTGCTCGACCGTGCCGGACCGGCCCGGCTGCGCGAACTGGCCGCGCCCTTCTGGGCCGACGCCGACACGACCGACCCGGAAGGACCCTGAACCCCGGCCCTCCGGCCTGGTC
>JABFVJ010000434.1 GCA_013362835.1 Nonomuraea sp.
GGTCAGGACCGGGCGGTGGCGTCGGTAGCCTTGGTGGTGCCATGAAGAGTTCCCCGCTCGCGGCGCTCACCGCGATTCTCGCCGCCCTGTTCGTGCTCGGCACCGCCACCCCGGCGCTGGCCCACGACTCCCTCAAGAGCAGCTCCCCGGCCAAGGGCGCGACGGTCAAGGCTCTCGACGAGGTCAGGCTGGAGTTCAGCGCCAGGGTGCGCATGCCGTTCGTCATCGTGCGCGGCGAGGGCGACGCCGCCTTCCAGGAGGGCAAGCCGGAGGCCGACGGCGCGGTGGTGCGGCAGGCGGTCAAGGGGCCGCTGCCCGACGGGAAGTACACCGTCGCCTACCGGGTCGTGTCCTCCGACGGTCATCCGATCGAGGGGGAGATCCCGTTCAGGGTGAAGGGCGCCGAGACGCCGTCCCCGAGCGCCTCCGTCTCCGCCTCCGCCGCCGCGGTCCCGTCCTCACCGGCGGCGTCCTCCCCGGCCGCGGCTCCCGCGGCGCCGTCCGCCGCCGTCCCGGCCGCGCAGGCGGCGGCGCAGGAGCCGACCTTCCCGGTGTGGCTGATCATCGTGATCGGCGCGCTGGTCGGGATCGGCATCGGGTTCCTGTTCAGCGCGCGGAAGAAGAAGCCATGAGCAGAACGGCGCGGCTCGCGCTCACGGCGGCGGCGGCCGCGGTCGCCGCCCTGGTGATCGGCATGATCGCCGGAGGCAGGGCGTTCCCCCGGATCATCCCGGGGCTGCCCGACGCCGGTGCGGTCGTCCGGTGGGGCCTGCCGCTGTCCAAGCTGCTGATGGACGTCACCGGCGTGCTCACCGTCGGCCTGCTGCTGACGGCCGCCGTGCTGCTGCCCAACGACAAGGGCATGCTCGGCAAGCCGGGCCTCCTCTACGTCAAGGCCGCCTCCTGGACCTCGCTCGGGTGGGCCGCCTCGGCGTTCCTCGCGATCGTGTTCACCACGGCCGACTCCTGGGGCAGGACCGTCCCCCAGATCCTCAACAGCGAGTACCTGACCAGCACCGCCACCCAGACCACCCAGGGCGTCGCGCTCACCCTCGTGGTGCTGTTCGGCGTGGCCATCGCGCTGTTCTCGCGCGGCGCCATCACCGCCGGGGCCTCGGCGGGCCTGCTGGTGTTCGCGCTGGTGACGATGTTGCCGCCGCCGCTGACCGGCCACACCTCCTCCTCGCCCAACCACGACCTCGCCATCTCGGCGGTCTCGCTGCACCTGCTCGCGCTCGCCCTGTGGGTGGGCGGCCTGGTCGTGCTGGCCGCCCACGCGCTGCTCCGGCAGCCGCGGCTGGAGGTGGCCGCGGCCAGGTTCTCCACGATGGCGCTGTGGTGCTTCGCCGTGGTCGGCCTGTCGGGGATCTTCAGCCTGGTCGCCCGGCTCGGCGCGGTCTCCGATCTGTGGACCTCCCAGTACGGCCTGCTCGCCGTCGCGAAGATCGTCGCGTTCGTGCTGCTCGGCTACGTCGGCTACTGGCACCGGCAGCGCACCCTCGTCGACCTCCAGGCGGGCCGGCCCAGGGCGTTCACCCGGCTGGCCGGGGGCGAGACGGTGCTCATGCTCGCCACCGTCGGGCTGGCCGTCGCGCTGTCGCGCACCCCGCCGCCCGAGTTCAGCGTGCCCGCCGACCGGGCGTTCGAGCTGCTCGGCTTCCCGGTGCCGCCGGAGCTCACGATCGCCAACGTGTTCTCGCTCTGGTGGTTCGACCTGTTCTTCGCCGCGGTCGCCGCCGTGCTCGCCGGGCTCTACGGCGCCGGCGTCCTCCGCCTGATCCGGCGCGGCGACTCCTGGCCGTGGGGGCGCACCGCCGCCTGGTTCATCGGGGTCGCGCTGCTGGTGTTCGCCACCCAGAGCGGCCTGGCCCGCTACGCCAAGGTCATGTTCGACGTGCACATGATCGAGCACATGACGCTCTCCATGGTCGTGCCGATCTTCCTCGTCCTCGGCGGGCCCGTCACGCTGGCGCTGCGCGCGCTCAAGCCGGCGGTCAAGAGGGGCGACCGGGGGCCCAGGGAGTGGATCACGACGATCCTGCACAGCCGGGTGGTCAAGGTCCTGTCCCATCCGGTCGTGGCCACGTCCATCTTCGTCGCCTCCACGTACGCCCTGTACTTCACGCCGCTGTTCGAGTCGGCCATGCAGGAGCATCTCGGGCACATCTGGATGACGCTCCACTTCATGCTCAGCGGGTCGCTGTTCTTCTGGGTGATCATCGGCATCGACCCGGGGCCCAACAGGCTGCCGCACGTGGGCAGGCTGCTGATGCTCTTCGTCACCATGCCCTTCCACGCGTTCTTCGGCATCGCGCTGATGATGACCGGCTCGGTGATCGCCTCCGGCTGGTACGAGCAGATCGGCCGGCCCTGGGGCGACACCCTGCTGCAGACCCAGCAGGACGGCGGCGCCATCGCGTGGGGCTTCGGCGAGATCCCGACGTTGCTCGTGCTGCTCGCCATCGCGGCGCAGTGGTACCGCGACGACGAACGGCAGGCGCGGCGCTCCGACCGCAAGGCCGACCGGGGCGGCGCCGGAGACACCGAACTCGACTCCTACAACGACTACCTCGCCCGTCTCAACCGCGCTGACAAGGGCGAGTAGCGGTTCGGCCATGGCACCCTATCTTCCGACTCCACGTCTCAGGACCGGAAGGTAGCCTGTCTCACAGGGGAGACGGGCATAACCTCATCAGCTAGCGTGCGCAGACCTTGAGGGGGGATTGCGCATCGCGTGCGGGAGCGCCGGAGTGGGGACCGGCGCGAGGCCCCGGGGTGCCGAGGAAGGCGAGACCATTGTCGGAAGAGACACGCATGCGCGGGGGGCAGAGCCTGGCCGAGGCGCTCGAAAGCTATCTGGCGCAATGGTCGGAGCGGACGGGGATCACCGTCGAGACCTGGGCGCTGCCCGCCACCGACGTGCCGTCGCGCGTCTCGGGCGGCGTCATGGAGACCATGAAGGAGGCGCTGTCCAACGTCGAGCGCCACAGCCGGGCGCGGACGGTGTCGATCGCCGTCACCGCGGGCCGGAGCGGCGTGCGGATGACGGTCAGCGACGACGGTCACGGGTTCCCCGAGGCCAGGGCCGGGCGCGGGATCGCCAGGATGCGCGCGGCCTTCGCCGAGCTCGGTGGCAGCCTGTCGGTCAACAGCGTGCCCGGCGAGGGCACGACGGTCAGCGGGGTGATCCCCAAGCGGCGCTGAGCGTCAGGGGAGGGTGAGGATCTCGCTGCCGGAGTCGGTGACCAGGATGGTGTGCTCGAACTGGGCGGTGCGCTTGCGGTCCTTGGTCACCGCGGTCCACTTGTCGGGCCAGATGTCGTAGTCGATCGTGCCGAGCGTGAGCATCGGCTCGATGGTGAACGTCATGCCCGGCACCAGCTCCACCCGCAGCGACGGGTCGTCGTAGTGGGGCACCATGAGGCCGGAGTGGAAGGTCGTGCCGATGCCGTGGCCGGTGAAGTCGCGGACGACGCCGTAGCCGAAGCGCTTGGCGTACGCCTCGATGACGCGGCCGACGACGTTGAGCTGGCGGCCGGGGGCGACCGCCCTGATGGCCCGCATCGTCGCCTCATGTGTGCGCTCGACCAGCAGGCGCGACTCCTCGTCGACCTCGCCCACGAGGTAGGTGGCGTCGGTGTCGCCGTGGACGCCGCCGATGTAGGCGGTGATGTCGACGTTGACGATGTCGCCGTCGCGCAGCACGGTGTCGTCGGGGATGCCGTGGCAGATGACCTCGTTGATCGAGGTGCACAGCGACTTGGGGTAGCCCTTGTAGCCGAGCGTGCTGGGGTAGGCGCCGTGGTCGAGGAGGAACTCGTGGCCGATCCGGTCGAGCTCGTCGGTGGTGACGCCCGGCACGGCGTGCTTGCCGACCTCTTCGAGCGCCTGGGCGGCGATCCTGCCCGCGACGCGCATGCGCTCGATGATCTCAGGGGTCTTCACGTCGGACTCGCCGGTCTTGGGGCGCTTCTTGCCGACGTACTCCGGCCGCTCGATGTGGGCGGGGACCTTTCGCATGGGCGAAACTCGCCCTGGCTGGAGCAGTGTCGTCATGAAACACGAGTCTACGGGGCAGAATTGACCCCGTGAGCGAAGGCCAATGGTGGTTCTGTCTCAAGCACATGCGGGTCGAGCCCGACCAGGGCTGCCCCAACAAGGACCGTCTCGGTCCCTACGCCTCGGAGCAGGAGGCGGCCGGCGCCTTGCAGCGTGCCGCCGAGCGCAACAAGGCGTGGGACGAGGCGGAACAGGAAGAGGAGTAGCGCTCCGGGGCGCCTACGGCACCACGGCGTAGGCGCGTACGGGGAAGGTGCCCATGCCCGCGATCATCGGGGGAGCGGCGTGGAAGCGGAAGCCCTCGCCGGGCAGCGCCGCGAGCCCGGTCAGGTGTTCGACCAGGGGGATGCCCGCCTTCAGCAGGATCGTGTGGGCGGGCCGTTCCCCGTGGGGCGGGGTGTCGTCGATGTTGAGCGAGTCGATCCCGACGAGCGCCGCGCCCTGCTCGGCCAGCCACGCCGCCGACTCCGGCGCCAGGTACGGGTGTCCGCGCAGGTAGGCGTCGGTGCCGAAGTGGCGGTCCCAGCCGGTGTGGATCAGCACGGCCCGCCCCCGTACGTCGAGCTCCGGGCCGAGCCGCACCTCGCGCCCGCCCGCCGCCCGTACGACCAGGCCCGGCAGGTCGGCCAGCTTGTCCACCGGCACCTCCGACAGGTCGGGGCCGTCCGCGTACCGGTGGTGGGGCGTGTCCAGGTAGGTGCCGGTGTTGGCGGCCAGGGTGATCGTGCCGATCTCGAACTCGGTGCCGGGGGCGTAGACCTTCCGTGAGTCCTCCCTGCTCAGGTGCGTGCCGAGGGTCGGGCCGGGGACTCCCGGGTAGGTGATCATGCCCGCCGTGATGCGGTGGCTCAGCTCGACGATCATTTGGCCGCTCCCAGCCGGGCGAGCTTGACGAGGGCGATCACGCCGATGGCGGCCCACACGAGGTTCAGCCCGGCCGAGGGCCAGGCCGCGTTGTAGGCGCTGTTGACCATCAGGCCGGACGCGCCGAAGAGGTTCATGAGCTGGTACGGCACGCCGTCGCCGGACAGGCGCGCGGACGAGACCAGGGCGTACCCGGCGAGCAGCAGGGCGGCCCCGATCCAGCCGATGGCGTCGAGGAGGAGATCCATGGCCGCCATTGTCCGGATTTTTGGTCTTAAAGCACAAATAAAGAAAGCTAAAGGTGGACGTAAGCTGACCTGCATGGATATTGATCCTCGGCGGCTGCGGGTCCTGCACGAGGTCGCCCGGCGCGGCGGCGTGATGCGCGCGGCCGAGGCGCTGTTCCTGACCCCCTCGGCGGTCTCCCAGCAACTCGCCCAGCTCGAACGCGAGGTCGGCCTCGCGCTCATCGACCGTTCGCAGCGGCGCGTCTCGCTCACGCCGGCGGGCCGCGTCCTCGCCGGGTACGCAGAACGGGTCGAGGAGGAGCTGATCGAGGCGAGGAAGGAGCTGACCAGGTTCACCGAACGCCTGGCCGGGCCGGTGCGGATCGCCGCCTTCCCGACGTCCATCAAGCACCTGCTGGTGCCGGCCATGAGCGCGCTGGCCGGACGGCACCCGAGGATCACCCCGGTCATCCACGAGGTCTTCGGCCAGCCCGCGCTGCAGGAGCTGCGCCTCGGAGCCGTGGACCTGCTCCTCACCGAGCAGGACATGAGCCTGCCCGTGCTCGCGCAGCCCTCGCTCACCACCCGCCCCCTGTACGTGGACGAGTACCGCGTCGTGCTGCCCCCGGACCTGCCCGAGCCGGAGTCGACGGCCGAGCTCATGCGGCTGCCCTGGGTGGCCGCCGAGCCCGACCAGGCGTGCGGTCAGGCGCTCGACCGGCTCGCCGGGCTGCACGGGGTCGAGCCGCGCAAGGTGCACGTGGTCACCGAGTTCGGGTCGGCGCTCGCGCTGGTGGCCGCCGGGCACGGGGTGGCGATCGTGCCCTCCCTGGCGCTGCTCGACGTGCCGGAGGGCGAGGTGCGGGTGAGCGCCGTACGGGATGTGGGGGCGCGCAGGCTGGACGCCGTCACGCGGGTGAGCAGGACGCGGTCGGGGGAGCCCGATCCGGTGCAGGCGGTGGTGATCGGCGCGATCGAGGAGGCCACCGAGGGGCTCAGGGCGGCCCTGGGAGCGCGACTCGGGACGCCGGTCAGTCCGCCAGCCGGGGGCCGCTGACCTTCTCCAGGAGGCGGGCGAGGCGTTCGCGCAGGCCGGGGCGCTGCTCCACCTCGCCGGCCGCCGCGCTGACCAGGTGTTGCGCGCCGTCGAAGGTGATCAGCCCGCTGGACGGCACCGCGATGGCGTCGTGGGCCAGCCCGGTCAGCTCCGAGTCGGCGCCCTCGATCGCGAGGATCGTCGCCCCCGTGCGCCGGGCGTCGTCCACCCGTTCCAGCAGCGGGACCGGCGCGGCCTGCTCCGACAGGACGAACAGCGTCTCGCCGCGGCCCGCCTGCTCCAGCCGGTCGAGGCCGACGCGCAGGTGGGCGGGGGCGTCGGCGGGCGGCGACCAGCGGATCAGGGTCGGGGTGAGCTGCGGCAGGCCGGAGAACCTGGCCTCGTCGCCGAGGTGGGCGGTCACGTGCCAGGGCTCGTCGCCGGGCGGCCCCACGAGCAGCAGGCCGCCGGGCGAGCGGGTGGCGCGCAGGGCGAGACCCAGCTCGCGGGTGCGTTCGAGCCAGCCGGTCTGGGCCAGGACCTCGCGCAGGAATGCCACCGAACCTGAGTCCATGCGTCCATGGTGCACGAGGAGCAGGGGCGAGGGGGCTGATTCGGTGGGGACGTATTGACACAGTCGGTGTTTCCGCGTCATTTCGGGCCTTGACATCGAGTTACCCTCGGGTAACGATCAGGCTCGCGGCGCCGCCGTCCCAGGTCATCCTCACCGAGAGGGGCGGCAC
>JABFVJ010000036.1 GCA_013362835.1 Nonomuraea sp.
GTCCGAGCGCGACGTCGAGCTGGTGGCCAGCCCGCCGCGCCAGGTGCTCGACCGGCTGCTGAACGCCCGCGCCAAGCGCCACAGGCGTGGCCGTCTCCTGATGGCCGTGGCGGCCTCCGTGGCCGTCATCGCCGTGGGCGGCACGGTGTGGACGACGACGCGGCAGGACGCGGGGCAGGGGAACGCCTCGGCGCCCGTGGCCGCCTCCCAGTCCTCGGCGTCCGCCGGGAAGGCGGAGGAGAACTCGCCCCTCCTGGCCAGGGACGCCGCGCCTGACACCTCGTTCAAGGCCGCCCCCACGCCGAGCGCCATGGCCACCAGGGCGAGGAAGCGCCCGGTCGACGGCCAGGTGTTCAGGGGCGAGAACAAGGTCAGGGACTACTACGCGACGGTGTCGGCCGTGCCCGGCGAGAGCGGCACCGAGCTGCTGGTGAGCGTACGGAACATCCCGGTCGGCACCACCTGCGGCCTGGCGGTCTACGACGACGCGGGCGGGCGCGAGGTCACGGGGAGCTGGACCGTCACCCGCGACACCTACCGCAAGGAGTCCGTGTTCGGCCTGGAGACGGCGGTGCCGATGGGGGACATCGCCCGGTTCGAGGTCGTCGACCGGGCCGGACGCGTGCTGGTCAAGGTCGAGGGCCCGGCGCGGAAGTAATCGCGGCCGCCGGCGGTTGCACGTGTTCGACGAGCGGGGGTGGATGCGGTGGCGCGGCTGAGCGCGGACGTGCTGGGCGCGGCCATGGGCGAACGCGCCACGCTGGTGCAGTTCTCGACGGCGTTCTGCCAGCCGTGCCGGGCCACGCGGCGGATCCTGGCCGACGTGAGCGCGCTCGTGCCGGGGGTGGCCCATGTCGAGATCGACGCCGAGTCCCGGCTGGACCTGATGCGGCGGCTCGACATCAGGCACACGCCCACGGTGCTCGTCCTGGATTCGTCGGGAAACATCGTCAAAAAGGCTGCTGGCCAGCCACGTAAGGCCGACGTCCTGGCCGCGCTGGCGGGCGCGCTCCCCACCGATCGGTCACGGCTGTCTCACGAACTGTCTCAGAACCCGGACGAGATGTGACAGATGGCGAGACGACGAGTAGTGTCGTCGCCATGAACCCATCGACAGAGCTGCTCACGAAGCGGCGCGCGGTTGATTTCTGCCGCGTGGCCACCGCGCTCTGTCGCGCTGCCTGAGGACGGTCTCCGCGGACCAAGCGTCCGCCTCACTCGACCCCCTTCAGGAGCATCCCGCGATGCCTGACGATCCCGGAGTGCCGCGTTTCCGCGCGGCTGTCATCACCCTCGTTCTCGCCGCCGTCCTGGTGCCGGCGAGCGCGTCCGTGATGCTCCTGGCGCTGGTCCCGCTGTCCACGATGCTTTTCACGGCACTCCACAAGAGCGCCCCGAAGGAGACCGCGCCCGCCCGCCCGCAAAGGGCCGGGCTGGTCCTCAACGCAGCCTTCGGATTCCGCCTCGGCTGCGAAACGTACCTGCTGAACCGCCGTCTACTGCCCGCCGCCAACATGGAGGTTTCCCAATGAGCCGCTCCGCCGCACTGGTGGACGCCGACTGGGTCGAGGCCAACCTCGACACCCCTGGCGTCGTACTCGTCGAGGTCGACGAGGACGTCAGCGCCTATGACAAGGGCCACATCCGTGGCGCCGTGAAGGTCGACTGGCAGCAGGACCTGCAGGACCCGGTCCGCCGCGACTTCGTGGACAAGACCGGTTTCGAGGCCCTGCTGTCGGACCGCGGCATCTCCAACGACGACACCGTCGTGCTCTACGGCGGCAACAACAACTGGTTCGCCGCCTACGCCTACTGGTACTTCAAGCTCTACGGCCACCAGGACGTGAAGCTGCTCGACGGCGGCCGCAAGAAGTGGGAGCTCGACTCCCGCGAGCTGGTCCGCGACGTGCCCGAGCGCGCCAAGACCCAGTACGCCGCCCAGGAGCAGGACAGCGCGATCCGCGCCTTCCGCGACGACGTGGTCTCCGCCATCGGCAAGCTCAACCTGGTCGACGTGCGTTCGCCCGACGAGTTCACCGGCAAGCTGCTCGCCCCGGCCCACCTGCCGCAGGAGCAGGCCCAGCGCGGCGGCCACGTGCCCACGGCCCGCAACATCCCGTGGTCCAAGGCCGCCAACGACGACGGCACCTTCAAGTCCGACGACGACCTGCGCTCGCTCTACGGCGCGGCCGGGGTCGACTTCGGCAAGGACACCATCGCCTACTGCCGCATCGGCGAGCGCTCGGCGCACACGTGGTTCGTGCTGCACGAGCTCCTCGACCAGGCCAACGTGAAGAACTACGACGGTTCGTGGACCGAGTACGGCTCGCTCGTGGGCGTGCCGATCGAGCTGGGGGAGGCCCGCTGATGACCACTGCACAGGGTTGCGGAGCGCCGGAGCAGACCATCGCGCTGCCGGCCGGGATCGATCTGTCCAACCAGGCCGTCATCCAGGGCGTGGTCACGGGCGCCAGCACGGCCTACGCGCGGCTGCTCGACCACTCCGGCGAGTTCACCGGCGAGGTCGTCGTCTCCGACGACGGGGTCTTCCGCTTCTTCGCCGCTCCCGGCGACTGGACCGTCCGCATCATCGCGGGCGGCGGCGTCACCAGAGACGTTCAGGTCGAGGCCAAGCTGGGCGAGGTCTCCCAGCTCGCGGTCGCCGTCTGAGCCAGACGTTTCACGCAGGGCCCGTGTCCGCTACGGACACGGGCCCTGTGCCTTTTCCGGCCTTGACGCAACCGATCGCCGCGTGGCGGTGTTGTACTGGACGTGAGTGAAACCGACTGCCTCGACCCGGTGCGCAAGGCGCTGCTCGACGACCTCGACGAGGGCTTCGCCGAGCTGTACGCCGCCCACCGCGGCCTGGTCTTCTCGACCGCGCTGCGGCTGAGCGGGCGCTGGGCCGACGCCGAGGACCTCACGGCCGAGACGTTCCTGCGCGCCTACCGGGCGTTGTCCGGCTACGAGCGCGACCGGCTGGCCGCGTTGCAGCCGCGGGCCTGGCTGATGACGATCCTCATGAACATCTGGCGCAACTGCGCCCGCGCGAAATCCCGCAAGCCGCCTCCCGACCTGCGTGACGAGCCCGTCGAAGAGCCCGACCCCGCCCAGGACGTCGAGGAGGCCGCCGTACGCAGGGAGACCGGCGACGAGCTGTCGGAGCTGCTCGGCCTGCTGCCCGACGAGCAGCGGGCCGCGGTCGTGCTCCGGCACGTCGTCGACCTGCCGGTCAGCGAGATCGCCACCGTGCTCAAGATCCCGCAGGGCACGGTGAAGTCGCACGTGTCGCGGGGACTGCGCCGGCTGCGCGCACTGGGAGGTGCCCGATGAACGACGACGCACTGCTGGCCGGACTCGCCGCGCTCGCCACCGACGCGCCGCCAGGACTGCTCGACAGGATCGCCGCCCGCTGGGTGAGCGTGCCCGCGCCGATCGGCGAGCTGCGGGTGGCCTTCACCGACCGGGGCGTCGCGTACGTGCACGCCGGCGACGACTTCGCCGCCGCGTTCAGGAAGCGCTTCGGCCGGCCGCTGCTGCCCGCCGAACGGCCGCCCGCCGGGCTGGTGCCCGCGCTGCGCGACGGCCGGCCGGGCAAGGTGCCGCTGGACCTGCGCGGGGTGAGCGACTTCCAGCGCGACGTGCTGGACGCCGTCAGGACGATCCCGAGGGGCGAGATCCGCCCGTACGCGTGGGTGGCGGCGCAGATCGGCCGGCCCAGGGCCGTACGGGCGGTGGGGACGGCGCTCGGGGCCAACCCGGTGCCGCTGCTGATCCCGTGCCACCGCGTCACCAGGTCCGACGGCGAGGCCGGCGACTACGTGTTCGGCCGGGCGGCCAAGGAACGGCTGCTGCTGGCCGAGGGCGTCGACCTGGACCGGGTGCGCGAGCTCGCCGGGGAACGGGTGTTCTACCTGGCGAGCGACACCACGGGCGTGGTGTGCTTCCCGACCTGCCACAACGCCCGCCGCATCACGCCGAAGCACCGCCACGGCTTCCGCAGCCTCGCGCAGGCGCGGGCCGCCGGTTACCGGCCCTGCCGCACGTGCCGGCCGGCTCAGGCGGACGGCTTGGTCGGGTAACGCATCAGGAGCGTCGCGCGTACGACGTCGGGGCCGTGCGCGCGGTAGCCGTGGGGCACGTCGGAGCGCCACGAGATGTGGTCGCCGGGCCCCGCGGTGAGCGGTTCGTCGAGCGGGCCCGCGCTGAGGGTGCCGCTGAAGACCGTGACGTGCTCGCTCACGCCCTCGTGGTGGGCGGGCGAGGTCTGGGTGAGGCCCGGGGGCACGCGGACGCGGTAGAGCTCGTAGGTGACGCTGTCGTCCTCGAACACCTCCAGCAGGTCGGCCTCGATGGCCGTGCCGCGCATGGTCTGGGGCTCGGGCGGCAGGTCGAGGATGGCGCCGATGGGCACGCCGAGCTGCGCGGTGATCGCCCACAGCGTCTCCAGCGTCGGGTTGCGGGTGCCGGTCTCGACGCCGGACAGCGTGGCCTTGCCGATGCCGGCCCGCCTGGCGAGCTCGGACAGCGAGACCCCGCGCGCCTGCCGCAGCCGCCTCAGTCGGTCTCCCACCACGGCGGGGTCCTGGTCGAACGCGGGCAGTGGCTCCATACCGCCATCGTGCCGCACTCCTCGCCCTGTGTGGTCGCGATTTCGTCCCCGATAATTCATTTGTCACTGCTCAGGGACAGGCGATGCCGGGTTGCGGCTGCGGCAGATGGGACAGACCGCTACGATTCAGCAGATGTCCGGATCGACAGGTGTGATGGCGCCGCCCCGACCTGGGCCTACGCCGGGTCAGCGGATGCCGTCGCCGTACTCGCTGCCCCTGCACGCCCTACGGCTGGCGGGCAAGTGCGCGCTGCCCCTCATCCTGTGGTTCTCCGCCGGAGAGCTGCTCCGCTGGGGGCTGCTGTACGCGGCCACCGAGCTCTCGCACGGATCCTGGTGGCAGGCCCGCCTGGTCGTGACGCTGGTCCTGGTCACCCTGGTGATCCTGCTGTCGATGACGATCGTGACGGGCATGTTCCTGTCGCTGCGCCGGGTGTTGTGGGAAGGCCGGGCCCGCGCGGCGGACGGGCAGGAGGACGAGAAGTTCTGGGTGTCGCTCAACCGGGTCGCCCCCGCCTTCGCGGTCATCTACCTGGCGTGGGAGCTGTACCTCAAGGACGCCGGCGACTTCTACCAGATGGACATGTTCCACAATCTGGACGACGAGCTGTACGTCCCCCTGCTGAACAACATCGCGAACGGCACCGACGACAAGGTCACCTACGGCCTGGGCCTGGTCGGCCTGGACTGGAAGGTCTCGCTGGGGGCCATGGTCGTGACCTTCGGGCTCCGCATGCTCTTCGGCAAGATGGTCGAGAAGGGATCCGGCAGGTACGCCGGGATCGCGGCCGCGTTCGCCGAGTTCTCGTTCATGTTCTGCGGCCTGAACGCCATCTTCACCTTCACCAAGTTGCGCGGGGACTGGGCCGAGCACCGCCAGGTCGTCGGGGGCGCGACGGACGCCTGGAAGCACGCCAAGGAGAACATCCCCGGCTGGGAGGCGTTCTGGAACTGGGCGGGTGACGTCTGGCCGCACGTCGTGGACGCGCTGGCCGTGCCGCTGACGTGGCTGGCGGTCGCCGTGCTGATCTTCGGCGGCACCATCGACGACGCCCGCAGGGCGTTGCGCGGCACCAGGCTGGAGTCCGGGGTCGACCGGCTGGAGAAGAGCCACGACGTCACCCAGCGGGCGACGGACCGGCTCATCGGCGGCTTCGTGGAGCGCTGGGTGCCGGTGGCCAACGCGTTCAGGATCACGATCAGGGGCGGCGCCATCCTGTTCGGGCTGATGTGCCTGCTCTACGTCGGGCTGCACGTGGGCGGCGACTATCTCGACCGGACGGTCAGGACGCTGATCGGCTCCGACGTGCCGTTCATGTGGCTGGTCGTCAGCTGGCCGGTCTCGTTCCTCAAGGATCTGCTGGTGACGTGCCTGAGCTACTGCGTGCTGGCCGCGGCGTTCGACATCGCGGCGACCAGGGCGCGGCTGCGCGGCGAGGACATCACCGCCTGAACACCAGCACGTCCTTCTTCTTGTTCTTCTCCTCGTCCTCCGGCTTGATCTCGAAGAGCTTCTCCGTCGGGGTGTCGGACCGGTAGGTGGTGTCCGGCCTGAGGTGCAGCTCGACCTCCCCTGCGACCGCCTTGGGCACCACCGCGACGGCCGTGTAGGTGTACGGCCTGCCGATCTCGCCCTTCTCGGGCGGCACGCTGTCCTCCATGTACTCCACCTGCCAGGTGCGGTCCTGCTTGTCGTGCACGCGCAGCTCGGGCTTGGCGGTGAGCACGGTGCCCGTGTCGTCGGTGGCCTTCCTGGTGATGACGATCTTGAGCCACTGGCGGTCGGGAGCGGTGGTGCGCGTGGAGCTCTGCGGCGTGGCCATGTTCTCGATCGTCGACTTCCAGGCGACGTGCTCGAACGCGAGTTCCTGGCCGCGCGGGACCACGTGCACGATGTCGTCCGGCTGGCCGCTCTTGTAGAACAGGTAGCGGTCGGCCGACGGCACGCCCACGGCCAGGACGAGCGCGACCACGGCGCCCACGCCCAGCAGCAGCGTCCTCGGCCTGCGGGGCGGCGGCGTGGCCTGCTCGTTCTCCGGGGCCGCGGGCGGGCGAGGCGGCGGGGTGAAGGCGGGGGCGGGCTGTGGCGGCCCGCCGGCCGGGACGACGGGGATCGGCTGCGTGGAGCCGCCGGCGGGCTCGTACGAGGCGGGCGGCCATACCTGCTGGTCAGGGTAGATGTCGGGGCCGCGGCGCGGCGGCATCATGGGGCCCTGCGGCGGCTGCCTGTGCTGGGCGTGGCGTTCACCCGACGCCCGGCCCGGCCGGGCGGGGGGCCTGCCCGGGGAGCCCGGATACCCCGGCCCGCCC
>JABFVJ010000275.1 GCA_013362835.1 Nonomuraea sp.
ATGGCCTCCTGAGCGCCGCGCATCCGCGCCAGGTCGGGCGCGGCCACCGTCTGCGCCTCGGGGGCGGCGTCCAGGGCGCGCACGGCGCCCTCCGAGCCGACCCTGACGACGTAGCAGCTGGATCCGCCGTTGAGGAAGTAGCCGTAGACGGCGTGCGCGAGGTGGCAGCCCGCGCTGAAGTCGCCGAAGACCTGGACGAACCCTCCCCAGCCGGTCACCTTGACGGCGGTGTCGAAGGGCCCGCCGGTCGCGAAGCCCACCAGGGCGGCGATCCGTTCCATGACCCCAGCATCCGCGGGCCGGTCAACGCCAGGTCTACGCCCGGTCAACGCCCGGCGGACGCCGCGGAACGGAAGTGATACCTGGGTTTGATGACATAACAGAAATAGAGTGCGACATGATGGGGACCGGTGGCCCCAGCCATGGTCCCTCTGGAGAGCGCATGTCCCGACCGTTGATCGGAATCACCGCCTATTTCGAAGCAGCCAGGTGGGACACCTGGGTGCGCGAGGCGGTCCTGTCTCCACCCGCCTACGCCAAGGCGGTCGAGCGTGCCGGCGGCGCGCCGGTGATCCTGCCGCCGATCAACGTGAACGCCGTCGACGACTACGTGCGCGGACTGCGCGGCCTCATCCTGGCCGGAGGGGTCGAGGTCGGCCCCGACGCCTACGGTGAGGAACCCGACGAGCGGGTGCCGGAGCCGCAGCCGCTGCGCGACCGTTTCGAGCTCGCCCTGGCCCGCGCCGCCGTCCAGGCCGACGTGCCGCTCCTGGCCGTCGGGCGCGGCATGCACGTGCTCAACGTGGCGCAGGGCGGCTCGCTGATCCCGTGGCTGCCCGACGTGGTCGACCACGACCGGCACGCCGAGTCCGGCCACGCGCACGTCATCCAGGTGAGCGTCTCCAGCAAGCTGGGCAAGGCGGTGGGCGACCGCATCGAGGTCGTCTCCCCGCACGACCAGTCGGTCAAGCGCCTGGGCAACGGCCTGCTGGCGGTGGCCTGGGCCGACGACCAGATCGTCGAGGGCATCGAGCTGCAGGGCCACCGCTTCGGCGTGGGCGTGCAGTGGCACCCGGAGCGCGCCCCCGGCGACAGGCTGGTGGAGCACCTCGTCGAAGCCGCCCGCTAGATTCGTCGCCATGCACCCACAGGCAGCGTCCTTCGTCGCGAGCTACCCGTCGGATCTGGGTGTCGATCCGGCCACGCTCGATCTCGACGCCATCCGGCGGATGCGCGCGCAGGACGGGTTCGCCCTCCAGCGCGGACCCAAACCCAGGCTCTTCTCGGTGCGCGACGAGGTGGCCGAGCAGGTGCCGATCCGCATCTACCGCGCCGACGCCGAGCAGGACGCCCGTCCCGTGGTGGTCTACTTCCACGGCGGCGGCTGGGTGTTCGGCAGCGTCAAGCGCAACGACGCGCTCGGCCGCGACCTGGCGCTGCGCACCGGCGCGGTGGTGGTCTCCGTCGACTACCGGCTGGCCCCCGAGCACCCCTTCCCCGCGGCGGCCGACGACGCGTGGAGCGTGGTGCGCGACATCTTCGCCCGTCCCGCCTTCTACCAGGGCAACGGCAGCGTGGCCGTGGTGGGCGACAGCGCGGGCGGCAACCTGGCGGCCGTCGCCGCCTGGCAGGCGCGCGACGCCGGCCTGCAGCTCGCCCACCAGGTGCTGATCTACCCGGTCACCGACGTCGCCATGGAGACCGCCAGCTACCGCGAATACGCCAGCGGCTTCGGCCTCGACGCGGCCGAGATGGCCTGGTTCGCCCGGCAGTACGCCGCCGGCGCCGACCCCGACGACCCGCGCCTGTCGCCGCTGCGGCTGAAGGACTTCGCGGGGCTGCCATCCGCCACGGTGGTGACCGCCGAGTGCGACGTGCTGCGCGACGAGGGCGAGCTGTACGGCGCGCGGCTGGCCGAGGCGGGCGTGCCCGTCGAGGTGCGCAGGTTCGAGGGCGCGGTGCACAGCTTCTACGCCCTGCCCGGCTTCTTCGACCAGGCGGCGCAGGCCCGCGAATACGTGGCGGCCCGCCTCCAGGAGGCGCTGTGAAGCGCGACACGCCCGCCGAGGGCGTGCTGCGCCTGACCCTGAGCACCCCGGGCAAGCTCAACGCGGTCGACATGGACGGCCACCGCGAACTGGCCGAGATCTGGCGCGAGGTCGACGCCGACGACTCCGTGCGCGCCGTGGTGATCCGCGGCGAGGGCGGCGCCTTCTCCGCGGGCGGCGACCTGGCGATGATCGAGGAGATGATGCGCGACCACGCGGTCCGCATGCGCATCTTCACCGAGGCGCGCGACATCGTCTACAACGTGCTCAACTGCTCCAAGCCGATCGTCTCGGCCATCGAGGGCCCCGCGGTGGGCGCGGGCCTGGCGGTCGCGCTGCTCGCCGACATCTCCGTGGCGGGCCGTACGGCACGCGTCATCGACGGCCACACTCGCCTCGGCGTGGCGGCGGGCGACCACGCGGCGATCATCTGGCCGCTGCTGTGCGGCATGGCCAAGGCCAAGTACCACCTGCTGCTGTGCGAGCCCGTCACCGGCGAGCAGGCCGAGGCGATGGGCCTGGTGAGCCTGTGCGTCGACGACGACCAGGTCGACGCCAAAGCCCTGGAGCTGGCCGTACGGCTGGCGCGGGGATCGGCCGAGGCGATCAGGCTGACGAAGTACGCGCTCAACAACTGGCTGCGGATGGCCGGGCCGAGCTTCGACGCCTCCCTGGCGATGGAGTTCCTCGGATTCACCGGCCCCGACGTCGCCGAAGGCGTGCGCGCGCTCCGCGAGAAGCGCCCGCCGCGGTTCTGACGCGGTCGCCGGGTAGGGGGCCCTCTCACCGTTCCCAGGGAGGGCACATGGACGTCATCGAATTCCTGCTCAGGCAGCACGAGCAGATCAGGCAGCTGTTCGGCGAGGTCGAGGCGGCGCCCGCCGACGCGCGCGGCGAGCCGTTCCGCCGGCTGGTGCGGCTGCTGGCGGTGCACGAGACGGCCGAGGAGGAGATCGTGCACCCCTACGCCCGGCGCCTGCTGGCCACCGGCGACGCCGTGGTCGACGAGCGCCTGGCCGAGGAGCACGCCGCCAAGGACATGCTCACCCAGCTCGAGAAGGCCGGGGTGGACGACGCGCAGTTCCTGCTGAACCTCGGCACGCTCAAGGCGATGGTGCTGGAGCACGCGCAGGCGGAGGAGCGCGAGGAGTTCCCGCAGCTGCGCCTGCACACGGGTGACGCCGAGCGCCGCGCCATGACGCTGGGCGTGCAGGCGGCCGAGGCGCTGGCCCCGACCCACCCGCACGCCGGCACCGAGACGGCCACCGCCAACCTGCTGGCGGGACCGCCTCTGATGATCATGGATCGCGCCCGTGACGCGATCCGCAAGGCGATGGGCCGCTAGAAGCTGCGCGGCAAGCCGAGCACCTGGGTGGCCAGGTAGTTCAGCAGCAGTTCCTCCGTCACCGGTGCCACCTTGCCGATGCGGGCGTCGGCCAGCAGGCGCGCGACGGGGTACTCCAGGGAGTACGCCATCCCGCCGTGCGTCTGGAAGGCCGCGTCGGCCGCCTCCCAGGCCGCCTGCGAGGCGGTGAGCTTGGCGATGTTGGCCTCGGTGCCGCAGGGCAGCTGCCGGTCGAAGGACCAGGCGGCCTTGTACAGCATCAGCCTGGCCAGCTCGATCTTGGCTTTGACCTGGGCGAGCGGGAAGGAGACCGCCTGGTTGGCGCCGATCGGGCGGCCGAACACCTCGCGTTCCTTGGCGTAGGCCACCGCCACCCGCAGCGCCACCTCGGCCCCTCCCAGGGCGGAGGCGGCCAGCAGGACCCGCTCGGGGTTGAGGATGTCCCACAACACCACGGCGCCCTGGTCGACCTCGCCGACGACGTTCGCGGCCGGCACGCGCAGGTCGTCGAGGAAGACCATGTTGGAGGGCGTGGTGTTGGCGCCCATCTTGGGGATCGGCTGGAACGACAGCTGCCCGGCCGCGACCGCCTCCGGGACGTTGACCAGGAAGACCGTCATGCCGTGCGTGCGGGGCTTGGCCTCGGCGGCCGGGACGGTCCTGGTGACCAGGAGCATCCAGGTGGCGCGCTGCACGCCGGTGATCCAGATCTTCTGGCCGTTGATCACGTAGTCGGAGCCGTCGCGGCGCGCGTGGGTGGTGATCGCCAGGGAGTTGGATCCCGCGTCTGGCTCGGTCAGGGCGAAGCAGGTCTCCATCTCGCCGGTCGCCAGGTGCGGCAGCAGTGACGCCTTCTGCTCAGCCGTGCCGTGCCTGGCCAAGGTCATGGCGCCGAAGCCCGGCGTGAGCACGTAGGTGAAGGCCGAGCCGCCCGCCGCGCCCGAGGCGGACAGGGTCTCGGTGGCCACGGCCAGCTCCAGCAGTCCCTGCCCGCCGCCGCCGTACTCCTCGGGGACGGCCAGGCCCAGCCAGCCGCCCTTGGCCAGGTCGGCCCAGACCTCCTCGGGCCAGCGCTTGTCGGACTCGCAGCGTTGCCAGTACTCCAGGTCGTAACGGGAGCAGATGTCGGCTATGCCGCGCTGGACGGCCAGCGCGCTGTCCGGGAGTGTGAAGTCCATGCGCGCATACTAGAACGATATTCTGGGCCTTCGCGCGTGGAAGACGAACGCGGGCGGCGGGTTGCCCCACACGGTCCTGCTGGCCACGACCTCCTCGAAGCGCTCGGCCAGCAACGTGCGGAACCGCTTGGCCGACGGCAGCGGGATGGCGTGGATGTACGAAAACGTCGTGAAGGCCCCGCCCGGCACCAGGCAGGTCGTCACCGCCTCCATCAGACGGTGCTGCACCTCCAGGGGGAAGGACGCCCACGGCAGGCCGCTGACGATCACATCGGCGTGCGGCAGCCCGCGCGCGGCCAGGACGGAGGGCAGCTCGGCGGCGTCACCCTGCACCAGGTCGACAGACGGATAACGGTCGGCCAGGCGACCCGCCAGGCGCTCGTTCAGCTCGACGGCCACGTGGTGGCCGCGACCGCCCAGACGCCGCTGGATCTCGGCGGTGAAGGCGCCCGTTCCCGGCCCCAGCTCCACCACCACGGGCTCGCCACGCTCCGGGACGGGCTTGCAGACGGCGTCGGCCAGGCGGGGGGAGCTCGGCGCCAGGGCGCCGATCGTCGCGGGGGAGCGAACGAACTCCCCGAAGAACAGCCCTGCGTCGTTTGCCATGGCAAGAGAGTAGAGGGGGCTTCTGTGGTTGTTGATCTGTCTTCCGGCCTTTTTTCCGGCCAGAAGGAGGAGGCACGCTCGTCCGCTCGAAGGATCGGATCGGTTCGCCGATCCCGCTACCTTGAAGGCGTGAAATGGCGTGGATGGCGGCTTGACCTGCTGCTCGGAGCGGCCGCGATCGGCCTCGACCTTCTGCTGTCGGGCAAATCCGCCGTGCCCGGCCAGACCTGGATCGTCGTGCTCTTCGCGGTCCTGGTCGGCGCGCCTATGGCTTTGCTGCGACATTTCCCTACCCCCGTCGGCCTGTATCTCGCCGGCCTGGCGATCTTCACCGACCAGATCGGCTCGTTCACCGCCAACACCGCCCAGCTGCTGCTGTGCGTCGCCATCGTCATGACCGGCCACCTGCGCGGATGGCGCGGCCTGGCCGTCGTGCTGCCCGCCGCCTTCGTGGCGACCGCGACCAACCTCGCCGATCCCGGGCTGGCGCTCACCCCCGGCACGTGGATCTTCACCGTCGGCATCCCGCTGCTGCCCGCCCTCGTCGGCCTCTACCTCCGCCGACCCGCCGCGCGCCTGCGCGAACTCGACTTCACCGCCGACGCCCTGCTGGCCGGAGGCGGCGTCGCCCTCGCCGTCCTGGGCACCTGGCGCTACTGGCACGACGGCTTCTCCCACGTGTGGATCAGCGGCATGTTCGTCGTCGTCGCCGGATCCGCGCTCGGACTGGCCAGGCGGCTGCCCGGGCTGATCTTCATGGTCGAGGGGGCGCTGCTCGTCGTCTCCGACGACTCCTTCCCCGCCGCCACCAGCACGCTCACCATCCTCGTCGAGGTCTCCATCGCGATCTTCGCGATGCGGGTCACCTCCTGGGCCTGGACCGTCCTGGTCTACCTGGCCGGCTCGGGACTCGCGGCCGTCAGCGTCGTCAGCCAGAACACCGACATCACGCCCACGCGCGTCTTCACCCTGATGGCGCTGAGCGTCGCGCCCATCGCCATCGGCCGCTACCTGGCCGCCCGCCAGGTGGCCGCCGACTCCGAACGCGCCCGCGTGCGCGAGAGCGAACAACTGGCCGTCGCCCGGCTGCGCGCCGACCAGCTCGCCGAGCGCGAACGCATCGCCCGCGAGGTGCACGACATCGTCGCCCACCACGTCGGGGCCATGGTCCTGCGCGCCAACGCCGCCCGCTACGCCATGCCCGACGGGCCGGTCGGCGAGGCCCTCACCGACATCCGCGACACCGGCCACCAGGTCCTCCAGGACCTGCGCGGCCTGCTCGCGCTGCTCCGCGACCCCGGCGGGGCGCCCGAGCTCACCGCCGACCCCGCCGAGGTGGTGCGCGAGTCCGCCGAACGCGTCGGCGCCGCGGGACTGCTCGTCGAGCTCCACCTCGACCCGGCCACCGCCGCGGCGCCGCTCGTCACCCGCGCCTCGGCGGCGCGCATCGTGCAGGAGGGACTCACCAACGTGCTCAAACACGCCGGACCGGGCACCCGCGTACGGGTCAGGGTCGCCGCCACGGACAAGGGCCTCGACGTGGAAGTCGCCAACGACCGCCCACCCACACCCCGCCCCGCCGTGGAGGCGGCCCGTGATCGCACCGCCACCGCACGCTCGGGGTCGGAGGCGGCCCGTGATCGCACCGCTTCCGCGCGTCCGGCGTCCGAGGCGGACCGCGGCCGTTCTGCCGATGCGCGCCCGGGGGTGGAGGCGGC
>JABFVJ010000123.1 GCA_013362835.1 Nonomuraea sp.
GGCCGCCGCGCCGGCGCCGCTGCCCGCGGCCGCCGCCCTGATGAGCGGTTCGGCCTTACGCAGCCCCCAGCGGCCGAGCTTGGCCCCGGCGACCGGCGGCAACGCGTTCGCGGCCCGCTCCAGCACGGGCGAGCTCGCCGCGTCGCCGAGCATGCGGGTGGTGACCGTGTGGCCGCTCAGGGAGGCGAACAGATGCTGGAACGGCCGCCGGTAGAAGAACACCGCGATCGTCAGCAGGGCCATGAACAGGACCTGGAGCCCCCAGGGCATGGCCGTGGAGATGATCAGCGCGTAGCCGTACACCAGGACGCTGAGGACGAGCGTCAGCACGGCCTGCCTGAGCAGCGTGCCGACGAGCATCTCCACCCAGCGCATGGCGATGATGCGCCCACTCCCCGGATGTACGCCGACCAGCAGGAACACCGGCCCGAGTATCAGCAGCAGCAGGAAGCCGACCTTCAGCACCAGCAGCGAGACCGCCACCAGGAAGATGAGCAGCCCGGCCACGACGGCCGCGATGAGCGCGCCGACGGCCACGCCGAGCCGGCTCGACCAGTCCCGGCCGGAGAAGACGGTGTAGCGGGAGTCGTTCTTGAGCAGGTCGGCGATCCTGGCGTATTCGGCCTGGTGGGCGCCCATGTCGGGGGCCGGCTGACCGGCCACGGCGGGCGCGATCGACTGGGTCTCCAGCATCTTGCGCCCGAAGTCGCGGACGATCGGCTGCTGCGGGTCTGCCGTGCCGAACATGCCCACGAGCCACGGCTTGCAGACCAGCGTGGACCACAGGGCGTCGGCGTTCTGCTCGACGCCCGGCGTGCCTGTCTGGCCGTAGCCGCCCGCCTTGACCTGCGGGTTCGTCTGGCCGGGCGGCGGCAGGCAGGACGCGCCGCCGGCGCCGGGCAGGCCGGAGAAGGCGGAGTTGACCACTTCGCCGGTCTTGTCGGTCACGACCTTGCCGAGGCCGGTGAAGTCGCCGGGCCTGCTGAAGAACCACACCGCCACGGTGACCGCGAGCACCATCCAGATCACGCCTTCGGCGGTGGTGGTGGCCCGCTTGCGGATGAGGCCGTACCAGGCGAGCCAGATCGCGCCGAGGATCACGATCGGCCGCAGCAGCGGCCAGTACATGGCCTTGGACAGGCTCTCGACGATGTCGTCGACGACGTCCTTGATCGACTGGAGCGGTCCCTCGGTGGCCGCCGCCTGGTACGTCGTGATCGTCAGCCGGTCGATGGCCTTGGCCGCGGTGAAGACGCCGTTGGCCCACATGTTGCCGAGCACGGCGACGTAGTCGGAGCAGCCGAGATCGTGCGTCTGCCAGAACTGCCCGGCCATGCCGAACTGGCCGTAGTTGGTGGTCGGAGCCTGCGCCCCCGCGGCGGGCGGCGGCGGCTGGATCATGCCGTCGGTGCCGCCGCCGATCATCTCGGGGTGGAGCGGGCCCGACAGGTCACAGGGGGCCGCGGCAACGGGCGTCGACAACCCGCCCACCAGCAGCGGCACCACGAGGACGGCACTGACGATCGCGAGAGCGAGCGCCAGTCGTCGGGATAGCCGGATCTTCATGACCGTACCTCCTGCGCCCTGCCCACGCCCCCTCGAAGATCATCATGCCCGACACCGTCGGGTTTGTCGTGTGTCGGGTTCGTGTCGAGCCAGCGGAGCAGTTCCTCGGAGATCAGGTCTACTCCGATACGCCCGGCTCTGCCATCCAGATCGCGGAACACGCATTCGCCGTTGCCGAGCGAGCGCAGCGCGGCCTTGTGCTCCTCCGACGGCTCCACCCCGAGCAGCGACATGACGTGCTCCACCTCCACCCGTTCCGTGGACCGGAAGGCGAACACCGACGACAGACAGTTGGTCACCTGCTCGTTCAGCAGGTCGCCCGCGTTCTGGGAGACCAGGACCAGCGCGGTGTTGCGGGAGCGGCCCATCCGGCTGACCTCCGGCACCAATTTGGCGCCCTCGGGCGTGGAGGTGATCGCCCACGCCTCGTCCAGGAAGATCGCCTTGGGGGCGCGCCGGTCGAGGCCGTTCATCAGCCTGCGCGCGAACTGCGAGACCAGGTAGAGCAGGGCCACCGAGAGCCGCTGCTCGTAGGAGTAGTCGTCCCTGACCGTGGCCACGTCGGGCAGCGTCAGGCCGCCGAGGGTGAACACGGTCGTCCAGCCCTCGCTGTCGATCTGGTCGCCGCCCGAGGGGTCGAAGCAGAGCCTGGCCAGGTGCATCTCGGACATCGACCGCAACACCGCGCCCAGGTTCTTCGAGGCCGGGTCTTCTGACTGCTCCAGGTAGTCGACCACCTTGCCCAGCGACGGGTCGTGCCCGTTGGACACCGCGGCCACGGCCTGGATCATCGCCGACTCGCGCTCCTCCGACATGCGCGGCAGCAGCAGCCGCAGCGTCTCGGTCGCCATGGTCTTCTTGGCCGCGATGTCGTCGCCGAACGAGAACGGGTCGAGCAGCCCCGGCGCCGCCGAGCCGAGCGGGATCACCCGCGCCTTGCGCCCGCGCTTGTCCAGGAGCTGGACCAGCGACTCTGCGTCGCCCTTCGGGTCGATCACCGCGACCGTGACCCCGCGCAGCGCCATCTGGTAGATCATCAGCAGCGCGAGCGTGGTCTTGCCGCCGCCCGGCTCGCCGGTGATCGCGATGGCCGTCGGCCGGTTGCGGCTCGCGGCCAGCAGCGGGTCGAAGTGCACGATGCTGCGCGCCCTGCCGACCGTCTCCCCGATGTACGGCCCGAGCCAGCCCTCGCTGCCCTCGTCGAGCCGGTCGCCGAGGTCGACCGTGGCCGTGGCCATGCCGCCCGCGATCGTCCGCAGGGGCTGGCGCTGGGCGTAGGCGTTGACGCGTACCTTCTCGCCCGGCAGCGCCTCGCAGAACAGCGAGAACTGGTCGCCGGTCGAGTTCACCACGTCGATGCCCATGTCGCGGTAGTGCTCGACGACCGCCTCGACCCGCTGCACGCAGATGTCCTCGGTGGGGGCCGAGACGATCAGGCGGTGCCAGCCGTACACGAAGGGCAGGCGTTCCTTGGTGATGCCGTGTTCGAGCATGCGGGCCGCGTCGATCTGCTCGGCCAGCGCGATCGGGGCCTCCGCCCCCGCCTCGCGGATGTGGTGGTCCATGTCGCGGGCGTGCGCCAGCTTGCGCGCCACGTCCTTCGACGCCTTGACCGGCGGGATCAGCCGCATCCTGGAGGAGATCTCCACCGGGAAGGGAAGCTGGTCGGCGAAGTGCATCCACGGCTCGCCGTCGGGGAACGGCATGAGGTCGGGGAACCTGGCGAACGACAGGTGGGCCACGTACGAGTCGCCCTGCGGCTGCACGATGCGCAGCAGCGACCTGCCGTTGTGGATCTCACCCTCGACCAGCGACTCGATCTCGCCCTTGCCCCAGCGTCGCTTCGGGCTCGCCGAGGGCGGCGGATCGGCGAGCGCGCCCGCCGCCGCGTGCTGGAACAGCCAGGCCACCTCGACGGAGGTGGCGTGCCTGGCGTACAGGGAGCTCGACGCGAGCGCTCGGCCCAGGCGTTCCGCCGACTCCGTCCAGCGGCCGATCTCGCTGGCCGGCACCTGGTCGTCGTCCATGCCGAGCGCCTTCTCGGTCTTCTGGTAGAAGCCGAGGAGCTGGGCGAGGACGCCGCCGCCGAGCTGCTTGCCGCGCGGCCCGAGCCGTACGCCGAGGTAGACCTCCTTCGACCAGAAGTCCTTCGCCCAGACGTGCCGGTACATCTCCTCCAGGTAGTCGCGCCAGCCCGGCCCCTCGTCGGAGGTGGCGTTGAGCGCCATCGCCCACTCGGCCGCCGGGTAGGTGCGGTGCGCGACCCGCAGATGGACCTCGGCGTCGGGCATCCTGATCGCGGCCAGCGCGATCGTGATGTTGGTGGCCAGCGCCTCGCGCTCCTCCGGCGTGACGAACTCGTAGCTGACCGTCGGAAGCCGGAAGTACGCCCATGCGCAGGTGTCCGTGAGCAGGATGCGGTCGTCGAAATAGCGGACCGCGAGGCGCTGATGCGCTCGGGACGCCCTGCTCATGCCGCCCCCTCGGCGCATGAACGGGCCAGACCTGCTCGCTTGTTCACTTAACGCTCACCGATTCTCGTGCCCGGGGGGTCACTCGCCAACTCCTCTTCGCTCGGTCGGACGCTCTGCCCGTGTGCCTGTGCCGCGAAGCCTGCGATCACGACGCCGGCGAGGGCGAGGTAGGCTCGCCGTCCCGCCGCGCGCAACTGACCGGGATCGACGATCTCGGCGCCGCCCGGCGCGAGCCCGTCCTCCCAGGGGACCCTGACGATGGCCCGGCACCTGCCCCTGGCCACCGCCTCCGCCTGCTCGACGTCGGCCATCGAACGCCTGCTCACGCCGTTGACCACCATCACCGCGCGCCGCCGCAGCTCCGCGCAGCCGTGCCCGTCGAGCCATTCGTACGTCATCGCCACCGCCTCCGACGCCTCCTCGCTCGCCGGGACCACCAGCACGAGCTGGTCCGCGTACGGCAGGATCCGGGCCGCGAGCGCGGCGGCCGGGTCGATGACCGACAGCTTGTAGTGGCGGTCGAGCAGCCGCATCGACTCGCCCAGGCGGTGGTCGGAGAAGAAGCTCCGGTCCGCGAGCCGCTGCTCGGCGCCCGCGTCGGTGTCCGCCGAGATCACTTCCAGGCCGGACGCCGTGCGCGTGGTGAAGCCGCGCATCGTCAGGTAGCCGCTGACCTGGTCGAGGCCGGACAGCAGCGAGGTGAGCGTCTCGGGGGTCTCCGGCTCGATCCTGCTGGTCAGGGTGGTGCCGCCGGTGTTGGCGTCGACGGCCACGACCCTGTCGTCGCGGTAGGCGGCGAAGGTGTGGCCGAGCATGAGCGCCGTCGTGGACTGGCCCGCGCCGCCGGTGCAGCCGAGCACCACGATCCGCCGGCTCCCGCCGAACACGGCCCTGGCCCTGGCCTCGTCGATCTCCGACCCGTCCGTACGCACGCCGCCTCCGCCGACGACGACCTGAGCGATCCGCCGCCATCCGCCGGAGTCCCGGCCCACCACGGACTCGACCCTCCGCACCCGCCCTTCCCCCGGCCGGGGAACCGGCACCGGCGCCACAAACCCCGCAGCCCGACCACCGGCGCCTTCCCGCACCCGCCCGTCGCCGCCGGCCCCGTCGTCCCGCCCAGGCCCGTCCTCGGCCCAGTCGTCCCGCCTGGGCCCGTCGTCCTCGGCCCGGTCCTTCTGCCTGGGCCTGTCGTCGTCCCGATCGTCCCGCCTGGGCCCGTCGTCCTCGGCCCGGTCGTCCCGCCTACGCCCGTCCTCCACACGACTGTCGGGGGTGGCCACACCGCTCTCGCCATCCGCCCCAGCCGCGGCGGAGGCACCCCGCCCGGGGAGCACACCGTTCGGAACGGACGCCGCGCCCTCCCCGAAGCCGCCCTTCGCCCCGGAGACGCCTCTCAGCCTGGAGGCGTCCCTCAAGGCAGGAGGGCCGCTCGAGACGACACCCCCCGCAGAGGAAGCGGCGTCTCGCGCTGGGGTCCGTCGCGCGACAGACGCGGCATCAGAGGACGCGGCATCGGAGACGGCGGCATCGGAGACGGCGGCATCCCCCGTCGAGGACGCCCGGTCCCCGGAGGACATGCCATCTCTCGGGGAAGCCCCTTCCCTGGTGGGCATTCCATCGCCGGAGGAAGCGGCCTCCCCGGAGGGCACACCATCGCCGGAGGACGCGGCCTCGCCCGCACCAGCGCGCCGTACAGCGGGAACGCCATCGGAGGCGGCGCCATCGCCCGCGGAGGAGACGCCCTCATCGTTGGAGACGCCCTGGATGGAGGAAGCGGCCTCGCGCGCTGCGACGCGTCGCGTGGCAGGAGCGCTGTCCGGGTCGGCAACGCCACCTCCGGACGAAACCGCGTCCCGCGAGGGTGCGTCCCCCGGGGGGACATCGTCCCTGGGGAGCGCGTCCTCTCTGGAGGCGGCCTCTCGGGAAGAACCGGCCTCTCGGGAAGAACCGGCCTCTCGGGAAGAGCCGGCCTCTCGGGAAGAGCCGGCCTCTCGGGAGGAGCCGGCCTCTCGGGAGGGGGTGGACTCTTGCGTCAGCTCGCCTTGGGGGGCGGGAGTGTGTTCTTCCGTCGGAGGGAGGTCGGCTGACGGTGTCGCGTCTGGTGCCGGAGTGCGGCGAGGGGGCTCGGCCGTGTGGAGGATGGGCCGGGGCAGGGGTTTGGCGTCGGGGTTGAGCGGCGGCCAGACGCGCTGCGTGCCGGGGACCGCCGTCTCCGGGCCCAGCCTCGGAGGTTGGCCCTTCCGGTGCTGGTCGCGTGCGATCGCGATCTCGTCCTCGCGGCCCTCGCCCTCTCGTCTTCCACCTTCGCCACGCCCTCTGAGGCCTTCACGACGTCCCGTGCCGCCCTCCAGGCGATCCGTGCCGCCCTCCAGGCGATCCGTGCCGTCCTCGTGGCGGTGCGTGCTGATGTGGTCGGGGTCCGGGCGGCCCTGGCTCTCCGCGGAGGAGTCGGCGCTGGCGGCCAGGCGGCGCAGCCGGCGTAGGGCCTCGGTGTCGATCGGCTTGCCCATGGCGCCCTTGCGGCCCTCCGCCGACGTGATCGGCACGACCGAGCCACGCCCGTCCTGCGCCTCGCCGCGCGTACGGCCCGCGCCGGAAGCCTCCTGCGGACGGCCCGCGCCCGAAGCCTCCTGCGGACGGCCCGCGCCCGAGACCTCCTGCGTACGGCTCGCGCCGGAACCCTCGGCGGGCAGGGCCGCACCGGGAGTTTCCCGCGTCCGGTCCGCGGCCGGAACCTCGTGGGACCGGCCCGTGCCGGAAACCTCCAGCGGCCGACCTGCGCCGGCCACACCCTGGGTCCGGTCCGCGGCGGGAGAGTGCCGCCTGTCGGTCGGAGCGTCCTGCGGGG
>JABFVJ010000154.1 GCA_013362835.1 Nonomuraea sp.
CCTGTTCGACGAGGGCGACGAGAGCATCCCGCTGGAGCTGATCAGCTCCCAGACGTTCACGACGGGCGTGCTGTACCTGGTCTACCGCCCCGCCCGATGAACCGTGGGCGGGCTACGCCGTCACCTGCGTGGCGCCCTGGCCGAAGGTGATCACGATGTACCGGCCGTTGGCGTAGCTGACCACCGGCCGGCCGAGCAGCTCGCCCACCCGGCGGGCCACCCCCTGGAAGACCTCCACCAGCTCCGGCGTGTCGGCGCTCACCCGGAACCGCCCGTTCTCGGCGAGCTGCTGGGCGACCAGGGGGACGAAGTTGGCCTCGGCCCTGATCCTCTCGTCCGCGTCGAGAGGCGTGCGCCGGGGGACGGGCGACTGGGACATGGGGGATCTCCTCCTGGTTGCCGGTCCTCCAGAATGCCACCCGGAGCCCGGTGGCTAGGCCGTGCCGCACCCTTCGGTGAGGCCCTTCGTCGGCGGATCGGACGGCTTGGGGGTCTTCTTCGGCGACTTGCCCGGCGACGCGCTCGGTGATCCGCTCGGTGACGGGGTGGCGGAGGCGGCGACGGCGGATCTGGCGGCGGTCGAGTCGCGGACGGCCTTGGCGGTGAGGTCGCGGATCTTGTCCCAGTCGGGGTAGCCGGTGCTGATCAGCGGCGGCACGAACTGCAGGCTCGACACCTTCGCGTTCTTGACCTTGAGCGCCAGCGGCACCAGGTTCTTCAGCATCGAACGCGGGATGTCCGTCCTGATCAGCTCCTTGGTCGCCAGCGCGATGCGGTTGAAGCGGGAGAGGACCGTCGCCGGGTCGGCCTGGTCGAGCAGCGCGCCGAGCACGCAGCGCTGCCGCCGCATCCGGGTGTAGTCGTCGCTGTAGGTGCGCGAGCGGGCGTACCACATGGCGTCGGCGCCCTTGAGCTTCCTGGTGCCGGCCTTGACCAGGCCCTCGTTGTACTTGCCGAACACGACGTCCTGCTCGACGGTGAGCGTGACGCCGCCGATGGCGTCGATCAGGCGGGCGAAGCCCCACATGTTGACCAGGGCGTACCAGTCGAGCTTCAGGCCGAGGGTGTAGCCGATGGTGTCCATGAGCACCTTCGGGCCCTGGTGGCGGCTGCCGCCGAAGAGCTCCGGGTGGGCGTCTGCGTACTCCCAGACGCTGTTGAGCAGGTCGCTGCGGCCGCCGCCGGGGTCGGCCGGCAGGCGGAAGCCGCCGGGGAAGCGCTGGGCCATCGGCGTGCCGGGGCGGAAGCGCACGTTCTCCAGGTTGCGCGGCAGGCTGAGCAGCACGGTGTTGCCGCTCTTCACGTCGATGCTGGCCACGTTCATGCTGTCGGTACGCACGCCCGTGCGGTTGTCGTCGGCGTCGCCGCCGAGCAGCAGGATGTTGACCCGCTCGCGCCCGGCCCACGGGTCTTCAGGCGGCCCCTGGCCGGGCTGGGCGGGGGCGTCCGCCGTGTCGGGCGCGGTGAAGATCTCGCCGATGACCCGCTCCGAGGTCCACACGTAGTTCGCGAGCACCCCGAACGGCACCACGACCACGACGGCGAGCAGCCCCGCGAGCGTGCCGGCGAGGATCTGCCCCTGCTGCGGCAGCCGCCCGGGTCGCAGCACCACGAAGGCGTGCACGATCATCGCGAACCAGGCGATCCCGAGCACGATCGCGCCGACGATGATGGGGACCAGCCACGATCCCTGGGTCAGCGAGCCCAGCAGATTGTCGGTCGTGAGCACCACGGCCAGCAGCGCCAGCAGCAGGATCGCGTAGCACGACAGCAGCGCGAGACCCGTCCTGCGCCATCCGGCGCGCAGGTGGGCCGCCCCGGGGGCGAGCGCCGAGAGCGCCAGCCAGCCGAGGACCGCTCCCACGCCGACCTGTTCCTTACCCTGCCGCACGCCATCCCCGTTTCCCCGGAACTCCACCGTAGACCCGCAGGCCCGAATAGAGCGGGCAGCCTACGCATCGGATGCGAAATATGTCTTTATCGGAGGGTGAACATCAGCGACCGAATAAGATTCGGCCCATGGGCTTCTCCGAGATCCAGTACGACGTCTCCGACCGTGTCGCCACTGTCACATTGTTCCGCCCCGAGCGGCTCAACGCGTTCACGCTGACGATGCGCAGCGAGTTGATCAGCGCGTTCGACCTGGCCGACGCCGACGACGACGTACGCGCGGTGGTCGTCACGGGCGCCGGGCGGGCCTTCTGCGCGGGGGCCGACCTGGGCGGCGGCGGTGGCACGTTCGGGCACCGCGAGGCGGCCGAGCTCGTCGACGGCGCGCCGCGCGACGGCGGCGGCACGGTCGCCCTCAGGATCGCGCGGTCGCTCAAGCCCGTCATCGCCGCGATCAACGGCCCCGCGGTCGGCGTCGGCGTCACGATGACGCTGCCCATGGACGTCAGGCTCGCCGCGGAGAGCGCGAAGTTCGGGTTCGTCTTCGCCCGGCGCGGCATCGTCACCGAGGCCGCCTCCAGCTGGTTCCTGCCCAGGATCGTCGGCATCTCGCAGGCCATGGAGTGGGCCGCGACCGGCCGCGTCTTCCCCGCCGCCGAGGCGCTGGCGGGCCGGCTGGTGTCGCGGGTGCTGCCGGACGAGGAGCTGCTGCCCGCCGCGTACGCGCTGGCCCGGGAGATCGCCGACAACACCTCGGCCGTCTCCGTGGCGGCCGTCCGGCGGCTCATGTGGTCGGGCCTGTCGGCCTCCTCGCCCTGGGAGGCGCACGCGGCCGACTCCAGGCTCATGGCCGAGCTCGGCGGCGCGCCCGACACGGTCGAGGGCGTGACCGCGTTCCTGGAGAAGCGGCGGGCCGACTTCCCGATGAAGGTGAGCGAGGACCTGCCGCCGGGTGTCCCGTCCTGGCCCGACAGTCCCTATGGTGTCTGACATGTACGACGTAACCGTTCTGCCCATGCCGCCCGATTTCGAGGGCGAAGTCGTCGCGACCCTGCTCTCCAGGAAGACCGGCTCGCGCAGAGCGGTGCTCTACGTCCACGGCTTCACCGACTACTTCTTCCAGGACCACCTGGCCGAGCACTACATCCAGCGCGGCATCGACTTCTACGCCCTCGACCTGCGCAAATACGGCCGCTCGCTGCTCCCGCACCAGACCAGGGGCCTGATCAGGAGCATCACCGACTACTTCCCCGAGATCGACGAGGCCGTCCGCCTCATCAGGCGCGACCACGACGAGCTGACCGTCAACGCCCACTCCACGGGCGGCCTCATCGCCGCGCTCTGGGCCGACCGCGTCCGCGGCCGGGGCCTGGTGCAGGGCCTCGTGCTCAACAGCCCGTTCCTCGACCTCAACGTGCCCGCCCCGCTCCGCCTGGCCGCCGACCTGCTCAGGACCCCGCTCTCCTACGTCCGCCGCCCGCTGCCGCTCGGCGTCAGCACCGCGTACGGCCAGAGCCTGCACCGCACCGAGCAGGGGGAGTGGGACTACGACCTGGAGCTCAAGCCGCTGATGGGGTTCTCGGTGCACGCGATGTGGCTGGCCGCCATCCGCCGCGCCCAGCGGCGGCTGCACCGCGGGCTGTCGGTCGACGTCCCGGTCCTCGTCCTCGCCTCCGCCACCGGCCTGCGGGTACGCGACTTCGTCCCCGAGGCGCGCTCGGCCGACGTCGTGCTCGACCCCGAGCACATCGCCCGCTGGTCCACCTCCATCGGCCCCCACGTGACGTGCGTGCGCATCGCCGACGGCGTGCACGACCTGGTGCTGTCGGCCGAGCCCGTGCGCAAGCAGGTCTTCGCCGAGCTCGACCGCTGGATGAACGCCTACCAGGGGAACGAGAACAGGCCGTAGTAGGCCGCCGCCACCAGGAGCAGCCCGGTGCCGCCGAGCACGCCGCCGATCGCCACGTACTGCCACCGCGTCGGCCGCATCCCCTCGCGCAGCGCCGACACGTACGCGGCCACCGCCGTGACCTCCTGGATCAGCATGAGCACGGCCAGCGCGCGCACCACGAGCCAGCCCGCCAGCACGGCGGGCCAGGCGCCGGCCTGGTTCACCGAGAACAGCACCAGCAGCATGATGAACGCCATGACCGAGGCCAGCAGGCCGAGGCCCGCCCACGCCATCCTGCGCAGCCTGCGCCTGATCGGCGGCCACAGCCTGGCGTTGGTCTCGACGGGGGGAGGGCTGTGGCCGCGCAGGCGTACGACCATGGCCGCGACCGGGCCCGCCACGTAGCCGACGGCGGCCAGGCAGATGGTCAGGCCGAGCATCGTGCCGCCGGCGTACCAGGGGGCGGCCGGCACGTCGCTGGCCTCGAACCGCTGCACCGGCGTGCTGCCCGCCAGGTGCAGCGACGGCCTGGCCGTGCCCGGCAGGCCGGTGATCCAGTTGGTCAGGGTCTCCAGGTAACCCTTCGTGAACTCGCCGCCGTTGACCCGCATCGCATGGTCGCCCTTGTCCATGAAGCGGATCGTGTACCGGTCGTTGCCCGCCTCGGTGAGCGCCGTCACCAGCGCCTTGGTGGACTCCACGAACGGGATCGAGGGGTCGGTCGTGCCGTAGAACGCGAGGACCGGCTGCTTGACCTGGCGTAACGCGGGCATCGCGTCGTAACGCAGGAACGTGAAGCCGACGCCGCCCATCGCCCTGGTCAGCAGGTCGCGGGCGCCGATGGGGGCACGCAGCCTGAGCAGCTGCTCGTTCAGCGCCCAGGCGACCTGGCGCAGCGGCGAGACGTTCGGCGAGGACACCAGCACCGCGAAGCCCACCGCCGGGCTCTTGGCCGCCGCGATCGGCACCACCCAGCCGCCCTCGCTGACGCCCCACAGCCCGACGCGCGAGGGGTCCACCTCCGCGCGCTGACGCAGGTACTCCACCATGCGCAGGGCGTCGTCGGCGAGCAGGCCGAAGTCGCGCTCGCGGAAGTCGTAGCCGACCGTGCGCTTGTCGAACGCGATCGTCGCCACGCCCGCCTTGGCCAGGAACTCCGCCTGCGGCGTGAACTCCGTCCGCGAGCCGTTGCCCGACCCCGACACGAACACCATCGCGGGATGCGGCCCGGGGGTGAGGGGCAGGCGTAAGGTGCCCTCCAGCCGCTGCCCCTCGGCCGGCACGGAGATCTCCTCCCGCCGTACGGGGGCGACCGCCGCCACGGGGCGCAGCTCGTCCGCCGGCTGCGCGGGGATCGACCTGAACGCGGGATCCACCTTCAACGGCGGCGGGTCGAACGCGGGCGGCAGCGCGTACCCGACCGACGCGAGAGCCACCAGCACCAGGCCGGCGGCGACGCTCAAGGTGCCACGGCCAGTGCGCATCGGCCTCCCCATGTGCGTTGGTTTGCCCGCTGATCTTCCAGACTACTCCCGGCTTCTGTGACAGCAGAGGCCGCATTTGTCGGTGGGAGATGTTAGCTTCCTGCGACATGCGGATCCTGCACACCTCCGACTGGCACCTCGGGCGCTCCTTCCACCGGGAGAGCCTGCTCGGGGCGCAGGCCGCCTTCGCCGATCACCTGGTCGAGACCGTGCGCGCCGAGCGGGTCGACGTCGTGGCCGTCTCCGGCGACGTCTACGACCGGGCGCTGCCGCCGGTCGACGCGGTCGCCCTGCTCTCCGACACGCTCGCCCGGCTGCGCGCGGCGGGGGCGCGGGTGGTGCTGATCAGCGGCAACCACGACTCGGCGCTGCGGCTCGGGTTCGGCTCGGCGCTGATCGAGTCCTCGGGCGTCCACGTGCGCACCGACCCCGACCAGGCGTGGGAGCCGGTGCTGATCGACGGCGTCGCCTTCTACGGCATCCCCTACCTGGAGCCCGAGCTGGTCCGCACCCGGTGGGAGCTGCCCGGCCGCGGCCACACCGCCGCGATCTCCCACGCCATGGGCCGCATCAGGTCCGACGCCCCGCGCCACCGCGCCGCCGTCGTGCTGGCCCACTGCTTCGTGACGGGCGGCGAGGCCAGCGACAGCGAGCGCGACATCAGCGTGGGCGGCGTCTTCCACGTGCCGCTGCCGGTGTTCGACGGGGTCGACTACGTCGCGCTCGGCCACCTGCACGGGCGGCAGCGCATGTCGGAGACGGTCCGCTACTCGGGCTCCCCGCTGGCCTACTCCTTCTCCGAGACCTCCCACCTCAAGGGCTCCTGGCTGATCACCCTCCCCACGTCCGCCCCGGGCGATCCGGCGGCCGAGTTCGTGCCCGCGCCCGTGCCGCGTCCCGTGGGGCGGCTGCGCGGCGACCTTGACGACCTGCTGACCCTCCCGCGCTACTCCGCCTACGAGGACCACTGGCTGCAGATCACCCTGACCGACCCCGTCCGCCCCCGATCGGCCATGGACCGGCTGCGCGCCCGCTTCCCCCACGCCCTCGCCCTCGCCTTCGAGCCGGTGGGCTCGCTGCCCGCCGCCCAGCCCGTGCGGACCAGCGGGCGCCCCGAGGCGGAGGTCGCCCTCGATTTCGTCCGGGAGGTGCGCGGCGAGCCTGCCGCATCCGAGGAGGAAGACCTGCTAAGACAGGCGATCGAGGCGTCCAGGGCGAAGGAGACGATGGCGTAGATGCGGCCGCACCGGCTCACGCTCACGGCCTTCGGGTCCTTCCCCGGCACGGAGACGGTCGACTTCGACGCCCTGACCGAGGCGGGCCTGTTCCTCATCCACGGTCCCACGGGCGCGGGCAAGACCACGATCCTCGACGCCCTCTGCTTCGCCCTCTACGGCGTCGTCCCAGGCCAGCGCAACAGCGCCCGCAGCCTGCGCTGCGACCACGCCCCTTCGGGCACCGGGCCGTCGGTGACGCTGGAGGTCTCGATCCGGGGCCGCTTACTGCGCATCCGGCGGTCGCCGTCCTGGCAGCGTCCCAAGTTGCGCGGCACGGGCGTCACGGAGGAGAAGGCCAAGGTCATCGTCGAGGAGCG
>JABFVJ010000050.1 GCA_013362835.1 Nonomuraea sp.
ACCACGTACTCGCCCAGGCGTTCGGCGCTCGGGGAGAAGACGCGGCCGCCGTTACGGCGGGCGACCTCGTCCACGAACTCCTTCAGCCGGTCGTCGGCGGCCAGCATGAAGACGTTGATCGTGGCCCGCCGCCGCGTCATCTTGTCGACCTCGGACAGGGTCAGCTCCAGCGTCTCGTGCGACGGCGGCCATTCGAACGCCGACCTGCCGTTGCGCAGGAGGTGGGCGGTCGGCTCGCCGTCGGTGACGACCAGGACGACCGGCTCGAAGTCGGGGTGGCGGTCGAGGTGGCGGCCCGCGATCAGGAGGGCGTGGTGCAGGTTGGTGCCCTGGACCATGTCCCAGTCGAGGCCCGCGAGCTCGTCGGGCTGCAGCACCCTGGCGTAGTTGGAGAACCCGATGATCTGTACGGCGTCCTGCGGGAACTTGGAGGCCACCAGCGCCTGCAGGGCGAGCGCCGTCTGCTTGGCGGCGGCCCACGTGCCGCGCAGGGCCATCGAGTACGACAGGTCGACCAGCAGGCACACGGCCGCCGCGCTGCGTCGTTCGGTCTCGGACACCTCGAAGTCGTCCACGGTCAGCCGCACCCGGGCCCGGCCGCCCTCGGCGGTCGCGACGCCGCCGCCGCGTACGCCGTTGACCAGCGTGCGGACGACGTCGATCGGCTGCTCGTCGCCGAAGCGCCACGGCCGGGTCGAGCCGGTGAGCTCGCCGGCCGAGCCCGCGTCGTGCTGGTCGTGGTCGCCGCGACGGCCGGCGTCGAGCGAGGAGAACACGCGCCGCAGCGCGGTCTCGCCCAGCCGCCGGACGGCCTTCGGCGTCAGCTCCAGCTTGCCGCGGCGGCGCAGCAGGTAGCCCTGCTCCTCCAGCTCCCGTTCGATGCGCTTGAGCGCCTCCAGGTCGTCGACGGCCGAACGGCCCAGCGCACGGCGTACGGCGGCCTCGTCGATGTCGTCGAGCCGCGCGCCCGGGTAGTCCTGGCGCAGGGCGGTCTCCAGCTGGGAGAGGTCGGCCAGCTCCTCCAGGGCGGTGACGGCGTCGCCCATGCCCAGGGGTTCGTCGCCGGTCAGGCGTTCGGGGGAGTCCCAGGCGAGGTCGGGGCGGCGGGCGTGGAGGGCCTCGCCGAGGCGGCGCATCTGGTCGGCGAGCCCGGCCTGGTCGAGCGTCTGGTTGATGAGGTTGGACAGCTCCTCGCGCTGCCGGGGCGTCATCGAGGCCAGCATGCGCTGGGTGGCGGCGGCCCGGCGGGCGAGGATGTCGACGAGCTCTTCGAGGTTGCGCGGCTTCTCGGGGAACAGGTCGCCGTATTTCCCCATGAAGGCGTCGAAGTCTTCTTGGGTGTGCTCGCCCCGGGTGTCCTTGTCGAGCATGTCGTTGAGGTCCGACATCATCTGCCGGACTCGTTCCATGGCCTCGGGGTCGGGGTTCGCCAGCGCGTCGCGCAGGCCCCTGAACTGGCTGTCGAGCACTTCCCTGCGCAGCAGGTCGCGCAGCTCCTCGAACGTCTGGCGGGCCGCCGCAGAACGCCAGTCGTACGTGCTCAGCTCCTGGATGGCGCTGGCGGTGTCCTCGGGCAGCCCGTCGAGCCCCGCCTCACGCAGCCGCGCCTCGTCGGACGGGTCGGGGAACAGCTCGGCCCGCTCCTGCCCGATCGCCTTGTCCAGCAGCGCCCGCGCCCGCTCCAGCGTGCCGTCGAGCCGCCCGCGCTCGCGCAGGTCCCTGCGCCGCCTGCGGACCTCTCTGAGCATGTCGTCGAGCCCCCGGCGGTCCTGCGCGCCGGGCAGGCCGCGCTTCAGCAGGTCGCGCAGCGCGTGGACGGGCGTCGAACCGGACAGGATCGCGTCGCCCATCTCGTCGAGGGCCGCGCGTACGTCATAAGGAGGGGCCAGGGGGTCGGGGCCGTCGTGGTACTCGCCATAGCGGAAGGCCATCACACATCCACGCTAACCCCAACAAGCCCCCGCCCGTCTACGGACGCCTGGCCACTTCCCACACCTCGATCGCGCTGTTGGCGTCGGGGGTGTAGCTGACCTGCACCTGAACCGCGCGCCCGGCCGACTTGAGCGCCTTGGTGAAGTCGGCGGACTGGCACGGGTTCATGCCGAGCCCGTGCTTGTCGGCGCTCGCGGGCCTGCCGGACACCCAGCGGTCGCCGCAGCGGGCCGTGGCGCGGTAGAAGGCCGTCATGTACGTGTAGCCGAGCTTGATCCGCCTGCCCCCGGTGCTGAACAGGACGGTCGCGTCGTCGATCCGCTTGACCGTGCCGCGTGCCGTACGCGGGGCCGGCCAGGCGTCGAGCAGGAACTCGCGCACCTTCACGGCCTTGCCGCCCTGGTAGTCCACGCGTACGGGGACGGCGCCCTCCCCGAGCTTGACGGTGAGCTGGGCGGGCTTGCACGCCGTACGGCCGAGCCCGTCGCGGTCGAGGGCGACCCGGCCCTCGGTCTCCTTCAGGTCGCAGGCCGTCGTGACGCGGCCGTAGGCGGCACTGGTGTAGTCGAGCCTGAGCTCCTTGGCCCCCGGGATCGGGGTGAGCTTGTGGAGCACGTTGCCGCCGCGCCTGACCTTGGCCGGTTTCATGGGGACGATCCGCAGGGCGCCCTTGCCGTCGGCCCACGCGTAGCCGTAGGCGTTGTCGACGGCCGCCGCTTCGGCGGGGAGGGTGAGGCCGCCCAGGGCGAGGCAGGCGGCGGTGGCAAGGACGAGCAGGCGCATGGGCGGTTCCCCCAGATGTCGTGATCAACCAAACATACGACGCGGGGAACCGCCCCGATGTTCACGTGCGGTAGATCGTGACTCCGTCAAGGTCTTCCTTTGACAGCCGCCGCATGAGGTAAAGCCCTTCGAGGGCGAACTCCAAAGCCGCGGCGGCGTGACCTGGCGACTCCTCGCCCGTGCCCATGCCGAGCCTCGACATGACCTTGGCCAGGCCGCTGACCGGCCCGATCTGGTGCAGCAGCTCGCCCGCCGGCACCATGTCGCCGGACTCCACCTGGTTGCCCTCGGCGAACTTGTCGGTCACCGCCGACAGGTCCATGCCGCCCAGCCGGGTCCTGAACGTCTCGGCCGTGGCCCTGCGCAGCAGGTGGGCCAGGATCTCGGTCTCCCTGCCCTCCTCGCTGACCTCGAACTCCACCTTGCCCCGCAGGCTGTGGACGACGCAGGCCAGGTCGCACACGCGCGTGACGGCCTGGTCCTCGCCCTTGATCGCGGCCCTGCGCACCGCGGAGGCCGCGGCGGTCTCGGCGGCGGCGATCGAGAACCGCGCCGACACGCCGGAACGGGCGTCGACGGCCGTGGACTCGCGGACCAGCCGGGTGAACCTGGCGATCACCTCGATCAGGTGCTCGGGCACGTCGGCGCCGATGTCGGGCACGGACTCCTGGCGGATGAGGGTGATCTCGTCCTCGACCGTGAGCGGGTAGTGGGTGCGGATCTCGGCCCCGAAGCGGTCCTTCAGCGGCGTGATGATCCGGCCCCTGTTGGTGTAGTCCTCGGGGTTGGCGCTCGCGATGAGCAGGATGTCGAGCGGCAGGCGCAGGTTGTAGCCGCGCACCTGGATGTCGCGCTCCTCCAGCACGTTGAGCAGCGAGACCTGGATGCGCTCGGCCAGGTCGGGCAGCTCGTTGACGGAGAACACGCCGCGGTTGGTGCGGGGGACGAGGCCGTAGTGGACGGTCTCGGGGTCGCCGAGGGTGCGCCCCTCGGCGATCTTGATGGGGTCGACGTCGCCGATCAGGTCGCCGACGGAGGTGTCGGGGGTCGCGAGCTTCTCGCCGTAACGTTCGTCGCGGTGCTTCCACGCCACCGGCAGCTCGTCGCCGAGGTCCCGCGCCAGCGCCTTGCAGCGCGCGCAGACCGGTGAGTACGGGTGGTCGTTGATCTCGCAGCCCTCGACGACCGGGGTGAATTCGTCGAGCAACCCGGTGATCGTCCGGATGAGCCGGGTCTTGCCCTGCCCGCGCTCACCGAGCAGGACCAGGTCGTGACCGGCGAGCAACGCCCGCTCCAGATGGGGCAGGACGGACTCGTCGAAGCCCACTATGCCGGGGAAGCGGGGCTCGCCGGCCCGCAGCCTGGCCAGCAGGTTTTCCCGGACCTCGGCCTTGACGGTGCGATGAACGTGGCCGCTCTCTCGCAACTCGCGGAGAATACGTGGCTGATGCACGGGATCGAGACTACGTCCCCGGCGAGGAATGCGGCAGAGAGTTTCGCATCTGGCGGAGATTTCGGATCTTGACTATTGCGTGACGGTTCGTGTGCGTGCTTGTCCCTTTAGTGGGGAGAATCGGGCCTAGGGAACTTGGACATGTCGAGGGAGGCGAGACGCGTGGCGTTGATGACCAGCCGCTTCGCCGACGGCCTCGCCGTGGGTTCCGACCTGGTGAAGGCCGCGGAGAACGCCGTCGGCCAGGCACTGTCGAGGCTCAGCGGCCAAGCCGACTTGGTCTGCTTCTTCATCTGCGGCGACGACCCCGAGGACGTCGCCAGGGCCGGGCAGGCCGCGATGAGACTAGCCCCGGAGGCGCACGTGATCGGGTGCAGCGCCACCGGAGTGATCGGGGACGGGCAGGGGGTCGAGCTGACGCCTGCCGTGAGCGCGTGGGCGGCCACCTTGGAAGGGGCCAGGCTGACCACGTTCCAGTTGGAGACGCTGGCGGCCGAGGACCGGTTCGTGGTGGTCGGGCTGCCCGAGCGCGCGGGGGACGACCATGTGGCGATCCTGCTGGCCGACCCGTACACCTTCCCGACCGACGCCTTCGTCGAGCGCTCGGTCGACGTGCTCGGCGACCTGCCGCTGATCGGCGGCCTGGCCAACGGGCTGCAGGGCAGGGGATCCGTACGGCTCTTCGCCGACGGCAAGATCTACACCGAGGGCGCGATCGGCGTCCTGCTCAGCGGCCCGATCAAGATCAGTACGGTGGTCAGCCAGGGCTGCCGCCCGATCGGTCCCAGCATGGTCGTCACGGCCTCGGAGGAGAACCTGCTCCTCGAGCTGGCCGGTCAGCCCGCGCTGGCCCGCCTGGAGGACATCGTCAGCGAGCTCGACGAGGACGACCGCGAACTGGTCGCCGCCGGCCTCCAGATCGGCGTGGCCATGGACGAGTACGCAGAACGCCACGAACGCGGCGACTTCCTCATCAGGGGCGTCATCGGCATCGACCCCGAACGCGAGGCCGTGGCCATCGGCGACATCGTGGAGATCGGCCGTACCGTGCGCTTCCAGGTCAGGGACGCCGCCACCGCCGACGAGGACCTGTACGACCTGCTCGACGCCCACCGCGAGGAGCTCGGCAAGGTCGACGGCGCGCTGCTGTTCTCCTGCAACGGCAGGGGGTCGGCCATGTTCGGCAACGCCGACCACGACCCGGTCGCCCTGCGCGACACGCTGGGGCCGATCGGCGTCGCGGGCTTCTTCGCCGCCGGCGAGGTCGGGCCGGTGGGCGGGCACAACCACGTCCACGGGCTCACCGCGTCCGTGCTCGTCTTCTCCAGCACCGCGGAGCCGGAGCTGTCGTGATCCTGGCGATCGACGTCGGCGGCACCAAGATGGCCGCCGGGCTGGTGGCCCGTGACGGCACCGTGATCACCTCCCGTCGCGCGGCCACGCCCCAGGACGCCGACGCCGAGACCCTGTGGACCACGCTCACGACCCTCATCGACCCGCTCTCGGACCGCGCCGAAGGGGTGGGCGTCGGCTGCGGAGGGCCGATGACCTGGCCCGACGGCGAGGTCTCGCCGCTCAACATCCCCGGCTGGCGCGGCTTCCCGCTGCGCGCCAGGCTCGCCGGGCGTTTCCCCGGTTTACCGGTACGTCTCCACAACGACGCCATCTGCCTGGCCGTGGCCGAACACTGGCAGGGGGCCGGGCAGGGGAGCGCCGACATGCTGGGCATGGTCGTCTCGACCGGGGTCGGGGGCGGCCTGATCCTCGACGGCCGCCTGGTCGACGGCGGCACCGGCAACGCCGGCCACATCGGCCACGTGGTGGTCGAACCGGAGGGCGGCCCCCGCTGCGGCTGCGGCGGCCACGGCTGCCTCGAAGCCATCGCCCGAGGCCCCGCACTCACCGCCTGGGCCCTGTCCCAAGGCTGGACCCCCAGCCCCGGCCACCCCGGAGGCGCCGAGCCCGGAGGTCGGGTGGTGGCAAATGGCGCGGCGTATCGGGAGGATCGGGCGGTTACCGGGCGGGCGCTGGCGGCGGACGCGCTGGCGGGGGACCCGGTGGCGGTACGGGCGATGCGCAGGGCCGGACGGGCGCTCGGGATCGCCATCGCGTCCGCCACCCACCTGTGCGACCTGGATCTCGTGACGATCGGTGGCGGCCTGTCGCAGGCCGGCGAGCCGCTGTTCGGCCCGCTGGAGGAGGCGCTGCGCGAGCACGCCCGCATGGGCTTCGCCCGCCGCCTCAAGGTCATGCCCGCCGCCCTCGGCCAGGAGGCCGGCCTGGTCGGAGCCGCCGCCCTGATCCTCGCGGGCGACATCTACTGGCGCTCCTCCCGCGCATGACGAAAAGGCCCGGCGACCCCATCTGCTCGGGAGGACCGCCGGGCCTGCTCACCCGGCGGCCCTGAGAGTGAGGGAGGCCGCCGGGCCGGGGTGGATCGTCAGCCGCCTTCCGTGTGCAGGCTGGGGCCCTCGTCGTCGCCGGTGCGGGAGTCGAAGCCGGGGCCGTCGTCCTTCTTGTCGCCGGTGCCGCCCGTGGGCGGTTCGGGCATCGCGGTCGCCTCGCAGTCGGCCACCGCCCCCTTGACCACCTGCAACGAGGTCGAGAACGGCGGCGCGTCCGCCCCGCTCCGGTCCAGCGTGACCGCCAGCACGAGCGTCTGCCCCGCAGGCACCTG
>JABFVJ010000332.1 GCA_013362835.1 Nonomuraea sp.
AGGGGCGGGTGACTCCGGCGCAGGTGGTGTACACCGTGGCGCGGCATGTCGCCGGGTTGGACAGCGGGCCGGAGGGGTCGCTCAGGTAGGGGTGACGACGACTGCATGGAGATCTTCATCGGCCGTTCGCGTGGTGGACGCCGGGGGTGGTGCGGCGGGGAGTTGTGGGGGGAAAGGATCAAGGTTGGGGCATGCCGGGGCTGTAGCGGAGGCTGTAGCGGAGGGGTGCGAGCTCGATGAAGGCGGGCGTTTCGGGCGGGTTGCGCGGCGGCCAGGGCAAGCTTTCCTTAGTCGTTACTGAAGCTGGATGATTCGTTCTCTTGTGTCATTCAGGTTTGGACAGGTAGGTTAGGCGGCCATGACCGCATCGAGTACTCCGACCACCGCCGACGAGTTGCGGAGCGCGGGGCTGCGAGTGACCGCCGCCCGCGTGGCGCTGCTCGAGACCGTCCGCGACGGCGACCACCTCGGCGTCGAGGCCATCGCCTCCGGGGTACGCGACCGCGTAGGTCATATCTCACTCCAAGCCGTCTACGAGGCCCTGCACGCGCTCACCGCGGCGGGCCTCGTCCGGCGGATCGAGCCCCCCGGCAGCTCGGCCCTGTTCGAAGGGCGGGTCGGGGACAACCATCACCATCTCGTGTGCCGGTCGTGCGGGCTCGTCGCCGACGTCGACTGCGCCGTCGGCCATGCGCCCTGCCTGACCGCCTCCGACGACCACGGCTTCGTCGTCGACGAGGCCGAGGTCATCTACTGGGGCCTGTGCCCCGCCTGTTCCACCGGCAGCAGTTCCTGAGCACCATGATCGGCCTAGCCCGGAAGGATTCCCATGTCTGAGAACCACGACGCGATCGTCACAGACGCCAAGACGGAGGAGGCGGGCGGCTGCCCGGTCGCGCACGAGCGCGCCCCGCACCCGACCCAGGGCGGCGGGAACCGCCAGTGGTGGCCGGAGCGGCTCAACCTGAAGATCCTCGCCAAGAACCCGGCCGTGGCCAACCCCTTCGGCGACGACTTCGACTACGCCGAGGAGTTCCAGAGCCTCGACCTCGCCGCCGTCAAGCGTGACATCGCCGAGGTGCTGACGACCTCGCAGGACTGGTGGCCGGCCGACTTCGGCCACTACGGCCCGTTCATGATCCGGATGGCGTGGCACAGCGCCGGCACGTACCGGATCAGCGACGGACGCGGCGGCGCCGGCGCGGGACAGCAGCGCTTCGCGCCGCTCAACAGCTGGCCCGACAACGGCAACCTCGACAAGGCCCGCCGCCTGCTGTGGCCGGTCAAGAAGAAGTACGGCCGCAAGATCTCCTGGGCCGACCTGCTGGTCCTCACCGGCAACGTGGCCCTGGAGTCGATGGGCTTCCAGACCTTCGGCTTCGCCGGCGGCCGCGTCGACGCGTGGGAGCCCGACGAGGACGTCTACTGGGGCCCCGAGTCCACCTGGCTCGGCGACGAGCGCTACACCGGCGACCGCGAGCTGGAGAACCCGCTCGCCGCCGTCCAGATGGGCCTCATCTACGTCAACCCCGAGGGCCCCAACGGCAACCCCGACCCGCTCGCCGCCGCCCGCGACATCCGCGAGACGTTCCGCCGCATGGCGATGAACGACGAGGAGACGGCCGCCCTGATCGTCGGCGGCCACACGTTCGGCAAGACCCACGGCGCCGGCCCGGCCGACAACGTCGGCGCCGACCCCGAGGCCGCCCCGATCGAGCAGATGGGCCTCGGCTGGAAGAACAGCTTCGGCACCGGCAAGGGCGGCGACGCGATCACCAGCGGCCTTGAGGGCATCTGGACGAACACCCCCATCACCTGGGACAACAGCTTCCTGGAGATCCTGTACGGCTACGAGTGGGAGCTGTTCAAGAGCCCGGCGGGCGCCAACCAGTGGCGGCCGAAGGCCGGCGCGGGGGCCGGCACCGTCCCCGACGCCCACGACCCGGCCAAGAGCCACGCCCCGACGATGCTCACCACCGACCTGTCGCTGCGCGTCGACCCGATCTACGAGCAGATCACGCGGCGCTGGCTGGAGCACCCCGACGAGCTCGCCGACGCCTTCGCCCGCGCCTGGTTCAAGCTGACCCACCGCGACATGGGCCCGGTCGTGCGCTACCTCGGCCCGGAGGTGCCGTCGGAGACGCTGCTGTGGCAGGACCCGCTGCCCCCGGTGACGCACGAGCTCGTCGACGCCGCCGACGTCGCCGCGCTCAAGGAGCAGGTGCTCGCCTCCGGCCTGTCGGTGTCGGAGCTGGTGTCCACCGCGTGGGCGTCGGCCTCCTCCTTCCGCGGCAGCGACAAGCGCGGCGGCGCCAACGGCGCGCGTATCCGTCTCCAGCCGCAGAGCGCCTGGGAGGTCAACGACCCCGACCGCCTGGCCACGGTGCTCGGCACGCTGGAGGGCATCCAGAAGTCGTTCAACGGCGCGCAGGCGGGCGGCAAGCAGATCTCGCTCGCCGACCTGATCGTGCTCGCCGGCTGCGCCGCCGTCGAGCGGGCCGCCAAGGAGGCCGGCTACGAGGTCCGGGTGCCCTTCACGCCGGGCCGCGTGGACGCCTCGCAGGAGCAGACCGACGTCGAGTCGTTCGCCGCTCTGGAGCCGACCGCCGACGGGTTCCGCAACTACCTCGGGAAGGGCAACCGGCTCCCGGCCGAGTACCTGCTGCTCGACCGGGCCAACCTGCTGACCCTGAGCGCCCCCGAGATGACCGTGCTGGTGGGCGGCCTGCGCGTGCTGGGCGCGAACTACCAGCAGTCGCAGCTCGGCGTCCTCACCACCACCCCGGGCACGCTGACGAACGACTTCTTCGTCAACCTGCTCGGCCTCGGCACGACCTGGCACGCCACGTCAGAGGACGCCAACCTGTTCGAGGCGCGCGACGCCGCGACGGGCGAGGTCAAGTGGACCGGCAGCCGGGCCGACCTGGTCTTCGGGTCGAACTCCGAGCTGCGCGCGGTCGCGGAGGTGTACGCGAGCGACGACTCGAAGGAGAAGTTCGTCAACGACTTCGTCGCCGCCTGGGACAAGGTCATGAACCTCGACCGGTTCGACCTGGTCTGACCGATGACGTCCGGGCCGGCCCGTATCGCCGGCCCGGACGTCACCCGTCGAGGTGCTGCTTCAACGCGTCGAGCGGGCCGTCCCAGTCGCGCGCGAGCGCGGCCAGGAACTGCTGCGCCACCCGCATCGGGCCCGAACGCAGCCGGTAGCGCACACGGCGGCGCTCACCCGGCTCCGGCGTCACCAGGCCGGCCTCGGTCAGCAGCCCCAGATGCTTGGCGATCGCCTGCCGGGTGATCGGCAGGCGGGCGGCGAGGTCGGTCGCCGTGGCCGGCCCCCGCGCGGCCAGCGCGGCCAGGATGGCGCGCCGGCTCGGGTCGGCCAGCGCGATGAAGACCTGCTCGGCGACCGCCTCGACGTCAGACGGCATCGAGGTGCGCGACCAGCTCGCCCAGCTCGGTCGCCCATCCCTCGACGTGGGCGTCGTACGCCTTGCGGTGGCCGCCCTCCGGCAGCTGGGCGAACCCGGTCTCGACGACCGTCAGCCGCGTGCCGGCGCCGGCCGGTTCGAGGGTGAACTCGACGTACGTGCGGCGCGGGTCGTCGTCGGGCGTCCCGAAGGCCGGCCAGGTGAACCCGAACACCGACGGCTCCTCCACGCGTTCCACGCGCAGGTCGACCGTGTGCCCGTCGCTCCAGCTCATCCGCGCGGGCCCGCCGGGACGCAGCTCGATCGCCGCCTCCTCGCCGAGCCAGGCGGCCAGCCCCTCGGCCGTGGTGAGCGCGGCCCACACCTTGCCCGGCGGGTGGGCAAGCTCGACGGTCCGCTCGATGCGATCGGGAAAACCCATGACGACCTCCAGCATGTAGCAGGGAAAGATTGCCACACTTCGTGGCGGCCCGGTGAGGTCAGCGCCCGGTGTGGCGGCGCAGGCCGTAGCGGATGAGGGCCACGCTGGCGAGAGTGACGGCGACGTTCACGGCCAGCGCGAGGCGGATGCCGGTCAGCTCGACGGCCTGCGTGGCGGCGACCGCGCCGAGCAGCGGGACGCCGACGGTGACGGCCACCTGCTGCGTCATCGAGGTGAGCCCGGTGGCCAGGCCCTGCTCCTCGTCGGCCAGGCCCGAGGTCCCGGTCATGGTGTAGGCCACGATCGCGGTCACGTGCCCGAAGAAGCCGATGAACAGCGCGGGGACCAGCACCGCGAGCGTCGCCCAGCCGGTTCCCACGAAGACCGCGGGCAGGGTCGCGAGCGCCTGCACGGTCATGCCCGTGACCAGGACGCGGCGGCTGCCGAAACGGGCGATGAACCGCCCGGCGATCACCCCCGCGACGACCGACGCCAGGCCCGGCACCCCGAAGACCAGGCCGGTGGCCAGCGGGGACAGCCCGAGGACCCGCTGCAGGTACAGCGTCAGCAGGAAGATCATGGCGGGTTCCATGGTGAAGATCACGAATCCGGCGTAGTTGCCCCACTTCACCGTGGGCCGCCCGAGGATGCGCAGCGGCGCGAGCGGCGCGGGCGACCGCAGCTCGATCACCCAGAACGCGCCCAGCAGCAGCACTCCGATCACGGCCGCCGCGAGGCTCGTCTCGATGACCGCGTAGATCACCGCGAGCAGCCCGCCGGTGACGGTCACCGCGCCGGGCAGGTCGAGCCTGGTCCGCCGCGGCATCGTGCTCTCGCCGATCAGGAACGGGGTCAGCAGCACGATGGCCACGGCGACGGGCACGTTGACGAAGAACGCGGCCCGCCAGCTCAGCAGGCTGACCAGCGTGCCGCCGGCCAGCGCGCCGAAGGTGAAGCCGCCGGACAGCAGGGCGCCGTTCATCCCGAGGACGCGGGCGCGCAGCGGGCCCTCCTTGAACGTGGTGGTGAGCAGGGACAGCGCCGCGGGCAGCGTCATCGCGGTGGCCAGCCCCTGCAGCACGCGGGCGGTCAGCAGCGTGCCGGCGCCGTCGGCGAACCCGCCGAGCATCGAGGCCCCGGCCAGGACGACCATGCCGGCGAGGAACAGCCGGCGGCGGCCGAACAGGTCGGCCGTGCGGCCGAACACCAGGGTGAACCCGGCGGCCGGCAACGCGTACGCCGAGGTGATCCAGGCCAGGTCGGACGGGCCCAGCCCGACGCCCGCCCCGGCCTCCGGGAGCGCGACGTTCAGGATCGAGAAGTCGACGGACAGCATGAACGCGGCGCCGAGCAGGACGAACACGATCAACCGCTGCCTGCCGTCCAGGCGCGGTGGCGCGGGGGTCGCGACAGGAACACCCATGACAGCCTCCAATAGTTGCAACCTAATGGTTGCGACACTATGGCAACCGTCTGGTTGCGTCAATCGCGTCTGCCCGGGGGTGTGCGGCTCAGGCGGTGACGGTCACGTCGCGGAGCAGGAAATAGCCCAGGGCGTCGGCCTGGAGGTAGTGGTGGAACTTCTCGGCCTTCGGTTTGGCCGTTCTGTCCGCGGTGACGATCGTCGCGATCACGTAGTTCTTCGTCACGTTCGCGCGGATCTGCCCGTACGCGTACGTCTCGTGGATCATGTCCCTGCGGATGTTCACCGCGTTCGAGTCGAGCTTCTTCAGCCGCGCCACGGCGGAGTCGGCGGCCTTGTTCGACGGGAACGCCATGACGACGCGCACCGCCTTGAGGTGCCCCCGGTAGGCCGAGTAGGCGACCTGTACGGCGCGCTCGCACTTGGCCTTGGCCAGCGCGCCCAGGCCGTCCACCGGGTCGCAGGTGTCGTACGTCCAGCCGCCCACCTTCCTGGCGTCGAACCGGAGGCCGCGCAGGTCGAAGGCGAAGTCGCCGAACTCGGTGTCGGCGATCGGCGAACCCGGCACGGGACGCTCCGAGGCGGACGGGCCGCTCGTGGGCCGCGTCGCGGGCTCGGTCGGCTCCTTCGTGGTCGGCTCGGTTGTGGGCTCGGTCGCCGGCTCGGTCGCCGGGGGAGCGGCCCGGCCGGGGGCCGAGGTCAGCGCGACCGTGGGCTGGGGGGCGGCGGAGTCGAGGTAGTTGAGGGTGCCGACCGTGCCGCCGGTCAGCAGGACCACGCCGAGGCCGACGGACAGGGCGATGACGAGGGCGTGGTTGCGTTTCGGGGGCGGGCCGCCGTACTCGAAGCGGGGGTCGTACGGGGGGTGGCGGGGGTCGTAGTCGTACTGGGGCGGGCCGTTACGCCATCCGGTCGACGGGCGCTGAGCGCCGCTGAGCGGTCCCGGGTCCAGCCACGAGTCCGCCGGTATGTACGGGTCCGGCGGGCCGGCCCACGGGTTGTCGTGGGCGGGCGGTAAAGCGGGCGGTAAGGCGGGTGGTAAGGCGGGGGGTGGCTCCTGTTCGTCCGGGCGGGGGTCGCGGTGGACGTAGGGCGGGCGGCCGTGGCGGCCTCGTGGCCGTTCTTCCGGGTAGGTCATGGCCCCATTGTGGGAGGGGATCCGGCCGTCGCCGCTGGTCCCTCGCCATATGGCATGGGAGTGAACCCGGCCTCCACGCTGGTGCGTACTAGACCGAAGGTGCTCGGCCCGGTCTGTCGGCCCGTGCCGCAGGAGGACCCCCCGCCACCTGGGAACGCGGCCGCGACACCAGGATCATGGCCAGTCCTGCGGCCACGAGGAGGGCGGCGACGGCGAACGTCCAGTGGGTGCCGCGGGCCACGTCCGCGGGCGCGGCTGTGGTGACGTCGTCCGCCCCGGCGGCGAGGGAGAAGACCGCGCCCATGACCGACGCGCCGGTCATCAGGCCGAGGTTGCGGGAGAGGTTCAGCAGGCCCGACACCACGCCACGGCGGTCCTGGGGGACGTCCTTCATGATCGCGGTGTTGTTGGCGGCCTGGAAC
>JABFVJ010000414.1 GCA_013362835.1 Nonomuraea sp.
AGGAGCACGAGGAGCTCCCGTTCGACGACGATGACGAGGACGCCGACCTGCGCGTCGACCCCGGCGAGACCACGGCCGACGTCCTCGACTTCTACGCCCGCGCCCGCGCGTCCTCGGACGAGGTCATCGAGAAGTTCGGCCTTGAGGACCTCGGCACCAACGAGCGCGGCGAGAGGGTGACGCTGCGCTGGGTGCTCATTCACATGATCGAGGAGACCGCCCGGCACGTCGGCCACATGGACATCGTGCGCGAGCTCATCGACGGCGCGAGCGGCGACCACCGGCGCGCCTAGTGCTGTCACCGGAAACGATCACCCGGTGGGGTGGGGGTTTCAGGCGGCCGGTGCAAGGGGTCGGCCGCCCCGGCGGAGGCCCTTCTCGCTACGGATGCGCGCGCGTTCGCGGCGTTGGGCGGCCAGCACGTCGGGGTGGCGGCGGGAGTGGGCGTTGCCCCGGCGCAGGTAGGCGTGCAGGGCCCGGGTCTGGACGTGTGGTTGCGGTGGTTGGAGTTGGCCAGGGTGAACTGGCGCGACGGTCCGAAGTGCGCCTCGATCGGGTCGGCCCAGGAGGCGTAGGTCGGCGTGAACAGCAGCCTGACCTGTTCTTCTCGGCTCAGGCGCGGATACGCCGGTTCTTGTTCGCCGACAGGTTGTCCAGGATGACGTAGATCGGCGCGCCGACCGGCCGGGCGGTGCCGATGGATATCAGCGCGGCCCAGGTTGTGCCGATGCCGTTGCACACGCGGTTGACGCCCCACAGCAGGTCCTCGCCGACGGAGTAGCAGCCGTGGAAGTAGGTGACGCCCTGGGTGCGGCGGTAGGTGGCCGGCAGCCGGTCCGGCTCACCCGCGGGTGCCCGGCCGGATCCGTCGGTGGGCCGGATGCCCAGGGGCCCGAACTCGTCGAAGACGAAGGTGCGTTCGGGCCGGCGGGTCAGGCCGTTCTCGATGTCGTCCAGCTTGGCGTCGAAGTCGGGGTCGGGTGAGTCCTTCCAGGTCTTGGTGCGCTGGAAGGTGATCCCGCGGCGGGCCAGCAGGGTGCGCGACGCCTCGCGGCCGAGGGTGAAGGCGCGGCCGGGCCGGCGGCGCAGGTAGTCGAGCAGTTCGCGGACGGACCAGCGGGCGAAGGGCCGGCCGACAGGACGGGTGGTGGCCGTCGCGGCGACGAGTCTTCGTCGTCAGGACTCAGCAGGCGGGGACGGCCTCCCGCTCACCGAAGGTCCAGGCAGGCCGGCCCGATCTCGTTGAAGCGATGGATCACGCGCACGGTGTCCTCATCGGCCTGTACCAGCCGGGCGACGACCGGCACGATGTTGCCGCCGGCCAGGGCCAGCAGGATCATCGCCCGCCGATAGCGGACCGTGCTCATCGTGCCGCGCCGCACGACCCGCTGCAGCTTCTGCCCTTCCAGGTCCGTAAGCCCTGCGGACCTTGACCGGTTGCGTCACCTGGTCTCCCGACTACCGATCAAACGTGATCAGCACCGTCCAACCGGCAGGACCGTCCTACGCGCCAACCCGATGATCGTTTCCAGTCACAGCACTAAACGACATCGGGCGTTAGGCGATGACAGGTCGCACGCGTGGCATCGGCACGCCTGGCGCCGGCGACAGGTGGCGTCACAGGAGCGACGCGGGCGGTGAGGGGGGCTGTGAGCAGGTGTCATGCCGTTGACCGGGGGCATGAGGTGGGCGAGGGCAACGGGGGGCGAGGTGGGCGGACAGCGGCCGCGGGACAGCGGCGGATTCGGCGGGGACCTAGGCTCTTTTGGCGCCGAGAAGCTGCAGCGGCTGCAGACGAGCCTGGAGCAGATCCAGGACCTGCACGCCCGGATGAAGCGCCTCCTGGAAGCGGTGCTCGCGATCAGCTCGGAGCTGGAGCTGAACACGGCGCTCCGCACCATCGTCGAGGTCTCCGCCGACCTGGTGGACGCCCAGTACGGCGCCCTGGGCGTACTGAACGAGGAGGGCGAGTTCGCCGACCTGTTCACGTGCGGGATCTCTCAAGCGGTCTACGACGCCATCGGCCGCCTGCCCACCACCCACGGCCTGCTGGAGGAGCTGATGGCCCATCCCAGGCCGCTCCGCGTGGACGACGTGCCGGCCCATCCCCGTTTCCGGGAGTTCCCCCCGGGCCATCCGCTGATGCGGACCTTGCTGGGCACGCCGATCCTGGTACGCGGCACCGTCTACGGCAACATGTACTTCGCCGACAAACGTTCGGGGACACCGTTCACGGGCGACGACGAGCGCATCATCTCGGCCCTCGCCAGCGCGGCCGGCGTCGCCATCGAGAACGCTCGCCTCTACGAACGTATCCGCCGCAACACCGAGGAGTTCCAGCGCAGCCTGCTCCCGGGGCTGCCCCACCTCGGCGGCCTCTGGGCCTGCGCCCGCTACAAGCCCTCCAGCACCATCCCCCGGATCGGCGGCGACTGGTACGACGCGATCCTCCTGCCCGACGGCGTACCCTGCCTGATGGTCGGCGACGTGATGGGCCACGACCTGCGCTCGGCCACCGTCATGAGCCAGATCAGCAACATGCTCCGGGTGCTCGCCTACGAGCACTGCGAGCCCCCGTCCCGCATCCTGCAGCGCCTGGACGAGGTGATGCACAGCCTGCACGGCGGCCCGATGGCGACGGTTCTGCTGGCCCGGCTGGAGCACACCGACACCGATTGGCGGCTTCGATGGGCCACCGCCGGGCACCTGCCTCCGCTGCTGGTGCCGCCCGATGGCCCTGTCCGCTACCTGCGCGCCGAAGGCGGCCACCCTCTCGGCGTCACCCCGGAGCTGCCCCGCCCGGACCACGAGTGCGCCGTCCTCACCGGATCGACGCTGCTGCTCTACACCGACGGGCTCGTCGAGGACCACGCGCACGGCCTCGACCTGGGGATGGAGACCCTGGCCCGCACCGCCGACGATTTGCGCCACCTTCCCCTTGAGGAGATGTGCGAGCTGCTGCTGGCCCACCGGGGCGACGACTTCACGGACGACGTCGCCCTTCTCGCCCTACGCCTCGGCGAACCAGGCGCCCTGAGCCGTGAGACCGGCCCCAACTGACCGGCCTCCAGCTCACCGACCCCGAATCACCGGCAACCGCCCTGACCTGACGGCCGGGATTACGCCTCCGCGTCCGGGCGGTCGTCGCTGTTGACGGGCTCGGGGAGGGTGCCCGCATTGTGTTCGAGCAGCCGCCACCCCTTACGCCCCTCCTGCAGCACCGACCAGGAGCAGTTGCCGAGCCCGCCCAACGCGGGCCACAGCTCCTCCGGCAGGCCGAGCAGCTCACAGATGCCGAGCCGCAGCGCCGCGCCGTGCGAGGCGACCACGAGCAGCCCGTCGTCGTCGAGCCGGGCCGCCCATTTCCGCATGGCCGCCGCCACCCGGGCCGCGACCTCGGAGACGGGTTCGCCGTCGGGGGCCTCCCAGGCGACGTACTCGTCGGGCCACCGCGCGGCGATCTCGTCGCGCGTCAGCCCCTCCCATTGGCCGCCGCCGCGTTCGCGGAAGTCCTTGTCCACGGACACGTCGAGCCCGACGAGCCGCCCGAGCGCCAGCCCCGTCTCATGGGCGCGCTGGAGGTCGGAGGAGACGATGAGGGTGGGCCGCAGCGAGGCCAGCAGCGACGCCGCCCTGGTCGCCTGGGCGACGCCGGTCTCGTCGAGCGGGATGTCGGAGTGTCCCTGGAAGCGGTGCTCGACGTTCCACAGAGTCTGTCCGTGGCGCAGGCAGACGATCCGCCTGCTCAAGTGCGGGCCCGCTGCATGTTGGCGAGCATGACGCTCTCCGGCAGGCTGATGGCCGGGCAGTCCTTCCACAGGCGCTCGAGCGCGTAGAAGGTGCGGTCTTCCTCGTGCTGGACGTGCACGACGATGTCGATGTAGTCGAGCAGCACCCAGCGGCCCTCGCGCTCGCCCTCTCGGCGCACGGGCTTGGCGTCGGCCTCGGTGCGCAGCCGATCTTCGATCTCGTCGACGATGGCGCGGACCTGGCGGTCGTTCGTGGCGGAGCAGAGCAGGAAGGCGTCGGTGATGACGAGCTGCTCGCTCACGTCATAGGCGAGGATGTCATCGGCCAGCTTGTCGGCCGCGGCTTCGGCGGCGATCTGTACGAGCTGGACGGATCTGTCGGATGCGGTCACGATGCGGGTCTGTCCTCCTGTGTCGGCAGCATGCCCATATATCGAGGGTACCCTTTCAGGCCGAAACCCCTCACCCATGGCACGGAGACCTTCATCCCTCGGCGTGATACAGCCCACGTTTGTTGATGTACTGCACGATTCCGTCGGGCACCAAGTACCAAATCGGCTCCCCCTTGGCCACCCGCTGACGGCACTCCGACGAGGAAATGGCCAGCGCGGGAATTTCCAGCAGCGTCACCCTGCCCTCGGGCAGCCCCGGATCGTGCAACGTGTGCCCCGGCCGGGTGCATCCCACGAAGTGGGCCAGCTCGAACAGTTCCTCGGCGTTCTGCCAGCCGAGAATCGCGCCCAGAGCGTCGGCACCGGTGATGAAGTACAACTCCACCTGCGGACCATAAATGTTCGAAATATCCCGCAAAGTGTCGATAGTAAAGGTCGGACCCGGGCGGTCCACGTCAACCCTGCTCACCGAGAAGCGGGGATTGGAGGCCGTCGCGATGACCGTCATCAGATAACGGTCCTCGGCCGCCGACACCTCCCGCTCCGACTTCTGGTACGGCCGTCCGGTAGGCACGAACACGACCTCGTCGAGGTCGAAGTGGTGGGCGACCTCACTCGCGGCGACCAGGTGGCCGTGGTGGATGGGATCGAAGGTCCCACCCATCACCCCCACTCGCCGCTTCCCCTGGACACCAGGCGCGTTCATCATGAATCGGACCTTACGTGGACGCGGTACCACAACATGATGGCACCCCCCTTGGTGATGTCCGCGCATCACATCCGTTGCGGACGTAGCATGCCGGGCATGACGACCACCCCGGACCGCAACCGCGTCCAACTGCCCGGCATCTCGTCCCGAGCCTACGAACACCCCGCAGACCGGTCCGCCCTGGTCGCTCTGCGTAAGTTGAGTGGGTTCGACACGGTTCTCAAGCAGATGTCAGGGCTCATCAGTGAGCGCCGCCTTCGCCTGATGTACCTGGCGTCGTCCGTACGCGTCAGCGAGACGCAGTTCCGCTCCCTCTACGACATGGGGCGAGACGCCGCCTACGTCCTCGACCTGCACCGCATCCCGGAGATCTACGTCCAGCAGGATCCCCAGGTCCAGGCCAAGGCCATCGGCTTCGACGACCCGTTCATCGTTGTCACCACCGGTCTGCTCAACCTCATGGACGAAGAGGAGCAGCGCTTCGTCATCGGCCACGAGACCTCCCACATCCTGTCGGGTCACGCGGTCTACCGGACGATGCTCGACATCCTCACCCGCCTCGCCACGCGCGTCGCCTGGATCCCGCTCGGCTACATCGGGTTGCGCGCGATCGTCGCGGGCCTGGAAGAGTGGTATCGCAAGTCGGAGCTGTCCTCCGACCGCGGCGGCCTGCTGACCGGCCAGAACCCCGAGTCGGCCAAGCGCGCGCTGATGAAGCTCGCCGGCGGCGACTACACCCACGAGATGAACATCGAGGCGTTCCTGGAGCAGTACCAGGAATACGACACCGCGGGCGACCTTCGCGACGGCTTCCTCAAGGTGCTCAACCTGCTCGGCACCACCCACCCGTTCGCCGTGGTGCGCGTGGCCGAGCTCGACAGGTGGCAGCGCAGCGGCGAGTACGACCGCATCATCGGCGGCGACTACCCCCGCAGGGAGGACGACGCCAGCGCACGGGTCACCGACGAGATCAAGGCGGCGGCCGAGTCCTACCGCGCCTCCTGGTCGCAGTCGCAGGACCCGTTCATCGGCGTGCTGCGCGACGTGGCCGAGGGCGCTGTCAACGCGGGCGAGCGCATCTTCAACCGCTTCTCCCGCCGCGACGGCGGCCAGGGCTGACCGCCCCGCCGCCTACAACAGGAGGGCGATGGCGCGCACGGCGGCCGCGCACAGGGCGACGAACCCGCCCAGCACGGCCAGTGCGCGCAGCCCTTCCCTGCGCAACTCGGGCAGTTTGCCCCCGATCCGCTCGATCTCGCGCCCGGTGATACCGCCGCACAACATGCCGAACACCACCGCCGCGACCGTCACCGGCGCGGGCTGCTGCCACCAGTCGGAGTCGATCTGGCCACCGCCGGTCACCCAGAGCGCGCCGCCCGAAGCCACCGCGACGGGCACGCCGGGCCACACGACGGCCGTCGCCGCGGCCCCGGTCAGCGCGAACGGGAACAGCAACACCCGCAGCAGAATCCGGGTGCGCCGCGCGCTGCGCTTCCAGACCAGCCAGTGACTCATCCAGAGCGTCCTGGTCAGCACCACGAACCCCGTCGTGATGGCGATGGAGGCGATCGGCCAGATCACCGACGTCACCACGCACGGCACGGCCAGCACCGCGAGCAGCAGCAGCGCGGTGTTGCCCGCGGGCAGCGTGGTCGGCGCCTCGGCCCTGAGCCTGCCCCGCCTGCCGTCCTGCGTCCTGCTCCGGACGGCCGCCGCCGCCCGCGAGCGCGGCCCGGTCTTCGGTTCCGCGCCAGTTCTGGTACGCGCCACCGCGGCCTTGCCGTCGGCGCTCGCCCGGGCCCTGGGCGGCGGAACCGTCCCATCGGCCCTGGCCCGCGTGCCCGCGGCCGCTTCGGGCCTGGCCCGCGCCCCTGACGCGGCCTCCGGCCTGGCCCGTGTCCCCGAAGCCGCATCCGTCCCCGGTCTCGGCCGCGCCCCT
>JABFVJ010000181.1 GCA_013362835.1 Nonomuraea sp.
CCATCACCGCGCGGGCGGCGCGGCTCGCGGCCTCGGGGAGCGCGGGCGGGGTGGCGGCGGCGGTGTCGAGGGCCAGGTTCATGGCGCGGGTGACGCCGTCCCAGTGTCTGGCGGCGCTGTTCCAGCCCGCGCGGGCGGCGCGGCCGTGGCGGTCGGCGCGCAGCCGTTTGGTCAGGTCGCCGGTGTTGATGAGGACCGGGCAGGCCGTCGCGCACATGCCGTCCACGGCGCAGGTGTCGACGGCGTCGTAGGCGTACTCCGCCTCCAGCTCCTTGGCGAGGGCGTGGTCGCCGGCGGCCTGGGCGGCGGCGAGCTCGCGGCGCAGGACGATGCGCTGGCGCGGGGTGGTGGTCAGGTCGCGGCTGGGGCAGACCGGCTCGCAGTAGCCGCATTCGACGCACCGGTCGACCTCGGGCTCGACGGGCAGGACGGTCTTGAGGTCGCGCAGGTGGGCCTGCGGGTCGTCGGTGAGGACGACGCCGGGGTTGAGGGTGCCGGCCGGGTCGCACAGGCGTTTGACCTCGCGCATCACCTCGTACAGCTCGTCGCCGTACTGGCGGCGGACGAACGGGGCCATGACGCGGCCGGTGCCGTGCTCGGCCTTGAGCGTGCCGCCCCTGCCGAGCACGGCCTCGACCATGTCCTCGGTGAAGACGGCGTAGCGGTCGAGGTCGGTGGCGAAGCGTTCGTTGAGCATGAAGTGCAGGTTGCCGTCCTTGGCGTGGCCGAAGACGACGCTGCGCTCGTAGCGGTGCTCGGCGAACAGGGCGGTCAGGTCGTCGCACAGGTCGGCCAGGGCGGGTACGGGGACGGCGACGTCCTCCAGCAGGGCGGTGGTGCCGCTGGGGCGGGCGCCGGCGACGGTGGCGTACAGGCCCTTGCGGATGTGCCACAGCGCCGCGCGACCGGCCGCGTCCCTGCTCAGCCGCGCGGGCGCGGACAGGGTCAGCTCGGCGAACACCCGCTCGGCGGCGCTCTCCCGGCCCGCCAGCAGGTCAGGGTCGGACTCCTGCCATTCGACCAGCAGGGCGGCGTGCTCGGCGACGGCGAGCGTGCGCAGCACGTCGTCGGCCTGGGGATCGGTCTGGGCCACGCGGAGGGATTCGGCGTCCAGCAGCTCGACGGCGGCGGGCCCGGCGGCGACCAGGGCGGGCATGGTCGCCATCGCCTCCCGCAGCGTGGGGAAGACGAGCAGGCCGGTGGCCGCCAGCCGATGGGCCGGGACCGTGCGCAGCACCGCCTCGGCCACGAAGCCCAGGGTGCCCTCGCTGCCGATGACCAGGTGGGCCAGGATCTGCGCGGGCGAGGAGTGGTCGAGGAAGCTGTTGAGGCCGTAGCCCATGGTGTTCTTCAGCGCGAACTGGGCCTGGAGGCGGCGCACCGACTCGGGGTTGCCGCGGATCCGGTCGCGCAGCCTGGTCAGGCCGTCGGCGAGCTCGGGTTCGAGGGCGCGCAGCCGCTCGTCGGCGTCCGGGGCGCCGGTGTCGACGACGGTGCCGCTGGGCAGCACGAGGGTCAGCGACTCCAGCGTGCGGTAGGTGTTGGCGTGGGTGCCGCAGGTCATGCCGCTGGAGTTGTTGGCGACGACGCCGCCGATCGTGCACGCCGACTCGCTGGCCGGGTCGGGGCCGAGCTTGCGGCCGTAGGGGGCCAGGCGGGCGTTGACCTGCCGCAGCACCGCGCCCGGCTGCACCCGCACCCGCGCCCCGCCGTCGAGCACCTCGACGTCCCTGAAGTGGCGGCGGGTGTCGACGAGCAGGTGCTCGCTCACGCCCTGGCCGCTCAGGCTGGTGCCGCCCGACCTGAACGTCAGCGGCAGCCCCGCGCGCAGCAGCGCCGCGACCTGCCCGGCGCTCTCGGGCACCAGCACGGCCTGCGGGGTCAGCAGGTAGTGGGAGGCGTCGTGGGCCATGCCGAGCCGGTCACTGGCGCGCGCACGGGAGATCCCCGGGACGGCGCCCTCCACCGCCGCGAGGAGGGCGGGGTCGACGTCGGGCAGCTGTCGCGTCTGTGGGTCGGTCACGCTCGTGCTCTCTTCGCAGGTGGTTCGCCGGCCGGGTGGCCGTAGAGGATCGACGTCCAGGCGTTGGTGAGGGTGTCGACCAGGACGTCCTCGTCGTCGAAGGGCGGGACGCCGGCCGCGGCGAGGTAGTAGAGGCGTTCGCCGAGCCAGGTCAGCGAGGCGGCGACGGCGCGTACGCGCGGGTCGCCGAGCCGGGCGCGCACCTCGGGGTCGGCCTCGATGCGGGCGGTGGCGGCCTCGGTGAACAGGTCCATCTGCTGCAGCCACAGGGCTTTCAGGTCGTCGTCGGAGCCCCAGCTCTCCACGATCGCCATGAGGACGCCGGCGTTCGCGCTCCACAGCCGGGCGCCGTCGCGCACGCCCGACCGCAGCGCGGCGACCGGGTCCTGCTCGCCGCCGATCCAGGGCTGCGCGGCCTCCTGCCCCTGCGACACCGCCTCGCGTACGAGCTCGCCGAGCACGGCCTGCTTGCCGGGGAAATAGAAGTAGAAGCTGGCGCGGGAGACCTCGGCCGCCGTGAGGATGTCGGCGACGCTGAGCGTGTCGAAGCGGCGCTGCCGCAGCAGCTCCCTGGTCGCGGCGAGGATCCGCGCCCGCAGCTCGGCGGAGGCGGGCGCCGCGCCGGACCGGCGGGCGCCGCGCGCGGCACGCTTGGAAGGCATGCGCCCCAGCATAGGACAGCACGTCTGTACACAGGGTCTGTACATGATGTCCATACAGTCTGTATGGTCACTCCATGACCACGATGAAATACCGCACCCTGGGCCCGAGCGGCCTGCGGGTCTCCGACCTGATCCTCGGCGCCATGACCTTCGGCGAGCAGGGCGGCGTCGGCGCGCCGCCGGAGGAGTGCCGGCGCATGCTCGACCTGTACGCCGAGGCCGGCGGCAACATGATCGACACGGCGGTCAACTACCGCGACGGCGCGAGCGAGGAGATCCTCGGTGACCTGTTGAAGGGCCGGCGGGAGTCGTTCGTGCTCGGCACCAAGTACACGGTGTCGCGCGACCGCGCCGACCCCAACGCCGGGGGCAACCACCGCAAGAACCTGCGCGCCTCGCTGGAGACCAGCCTGCGCCGGCTGGACACCGACTACGTGGACGTCTACTGGGTGCACATGTGGGACCGGGACACCCCGATCGAGGAGACCATGCGCGCCCTGGACGACGCGGTCCAGGCGGGCAAGGTGCTGTACGTGGGCATCTCCGACGCCCCCGCCTGGGTCGTCGCCCGCGCCAACACGCTGGCGCAGTGGCACGGGTGGAGCCCGTTCATCGGCCTTCAGGTGCCCTACAGCCTGCTGCAGCGCGACATCGAGCGCGAGCTGCTGCCGATGGCCGAGTCGTTCGGCCTGGGCGTCACCGCGTGGAGCCCGCTGGCGGGCGGCGTGCTGTCCGGCAAGTACGCCGCCCCGCCGGCGGGCACCCGGCTGTCCCCCGAATCGCTCTCGGCCCGCGACCACGCGGTCGCCGGCGTCGTGAAGGAGGTGGCCGACGACCTCGGGGCGACGCCGTCGCAGGTGGCGATCGCGTGGACGATGATCCGTTCCCGCGCCGTCCACCCGATCGTCGGGGCGCGCAGCGCCGACCAGCTCAGGGACAACCTGGCCGCCCTCGACCTCACCCTGCCGCCCGAGAGCGTCGCCCGCCTGGAGGAGGCCACCGGCTTCACCCTCGGCTTCCCGGCCGACTTCATCGCCCAGACCTCCCCGTGGGTCTTCGCCGCGGCCCGCGTCGACCACGACCTCCAGCGGCCTCGTACGCGAAACCCCTGATCACGGACCTCCCCGCCGTCTACGATCTGCACCGGGACGACCCCCTGGAGGAACGATGACAGCGCTGATGACCATGCCGCTGGACGGCGGCGGGCAGGTGACCGTGGAGATCGCCGAGGACGAGGCCGGTCCGCGCCGGGTGTCGAGGCCCGGCGAGGTCGTGGTGACGGCCACCAAGACGCTGGAGAAGGCCCTGGAGCCCATCCGCGCCGCCGCCGCCTCGGCGCTCGCCTCGATGCGGTCGATCGGCCCGGACGAGGTCGAGCTGGAGTTCGGCGTCAAGCTGAACGCCGAGACCGGCGCCGTGATCGCCAAGGCCGCCGCCGAGACGCACATGGTGGTCCGCCTCACCTGGAGGTCCCCGGAGAGGGGGCACCGATGAGTTCCGCGGCCGGGCCGGGTCTACCCTCGCACACGGCCGTACGCGGCCCATGACCAGTGAGGGACCCATGAGCACGAACGCACTGCCCCCCGTCGTCGACGCCGGCACCTGGCAGCAGCAGCTCGACGAGCTGCGGGTCAGGGAGAAGGCCGCGACCAGGGAGCTCGACGCCATCGCCGCCCAGCGCCGCCGCCTGCCGATGGTACGGATGCCCGACTACACCCTCGACGGCGAGAACGGGCCGGTCCGGCTGGCCGACGTCTTCGACGGCAAGCGGCAGCTGATCGTCTACAACCACATGTGGTTCCCCGGCAAGGAGTGGCAGTGCCCCGGCTGCACGGGGTTCACCTCCCAGTTCACCCGCCTGGAGTTCCTCGACGCCTACGACGCCCGGTTCGTCGTCGTCACCCAGGGCCCGATCGACGAGGCCCTCGCCTACAAGCGCCGGGTCGGCAACAGGATGACCTGGTACTCCACCGCGAACAGCCCGTTCGGCGCCGACGTCGGCGCGCCTCCCGGCGCCGGGTTCGCCGTCAACGTGTTCCTGCGCGACGGCGACGCCGTCTACCGCACCTGGCACACCGACGGCCGCGGCACCGAGCAGCTCAGCCACACGTTCGCGCTGATCGACCTGCTGCCGTACGGGCGGCAGGAGGACTGGCAGGACTCCCCCGGCGGCTGGCCGCAGTCGCCCGCCTACAGCCGGTGGCCCTCCGCCAAGGACATCGGCGCGCTCTACGGCCCCGCCTAGGACCGGCCGCCGGCGGGCCGCGTACGGGGGCGGTTCCACCACAGGGAGAGTGACAGGGCCGCGGTGACGAGCAGGCCGCCCCCGGCGGCGAAGGCCGCGGCCGTGTCGACCCTCTGGTGGACGACGGTGAAGCTGCCCGGCAGGGCGTCGAGGGCGGTCTGGAGCTGGTCGGCGTTCTCGGCGCGGTGGTAGGAGCCGCCGGTCGTCTGGGCGATGCGCTTGAGCGCGGGCTCGTCGATGGTCCGGGGGTTGCGCCCGCGGTCGAACCCGCCGCGCCCGCCGAAGCCGCCGCCCCACCCGCCCCAGCCGCCGTCGAACTGGGAGTTGTCGCAGACCATCGGGGCCGGGTTCGTGGTGCCGAAGCCGATGGTGAAGACGCGTACGCGCCGCAGGGCCGCCTCCCGCGCGGCCGTCTGCGGGTCGACGCCCTGGGTGTTGGCGCCGTCGGTGAGCACGACGATCGCCGCGCCGGCGTAACCCGGCCCGCCGCCCGCGGGGTTCGCCGCGGTCGACGCCACCGACGGGTCGACCTCGGCGATCGCGTCGATCGAGGTGAGCATGGCCTGCCCGATCGCGGTGCCGCGGGCCACGGTGAGGCCGTCCAGCGCCTCGATCAGCGCGTCGGTGTCGTCGGTCGGCGGGACGAGCAGGCCGGCGGTGCCCGCGAACGTGACCAGGCCGATGCGCGGGCCGCCGCGCTGCGACTCGATGAAGTCGGCGGCGGCCTTCCTGGCGGCGGTGATGCGGTTGGGGTCGACGTCCGTGGAGCACATGGAGCCGGAGGTGTCGAGCGCGAGCAGGATCGTCGCCGACTTCATCGGCACCGGCACCGACGCCTGCGGGCGCGCGGCTCCGACCGCGAGCAGCGCCAGCCCGGCGACGAACAGCGCCGCGGGGATCCGCCGCGTCCAGCGCGTACGTCCGGGGAGCGCGGACCGTACGAGGGCGATCGAGGTGACGCGGACGGCGGCCCGCCTGCGGCGTCGGCGCGCCCACCAGCGGACGCCGAGGATCAGCGGGATGAGCAGGACCGACAGCAGCGCCCACGGCCATGAGAACGTCATTCAGATCACCCGTCCCGACCTGAGCACGGTGAGCGCGGCTCCCGAGCCGAGCAGCGCGAGGGCGAGCCCGATCAGCCCGCCGGCGAGGGGCAGCGGCTCGTCGGAGACGGTGAGCCGCAGGTCGATCGTGTCGGCGATCCCGTCGAGCCGCGCGGCGTCGGCGGCGGGGTGGTAGCCGCCGCCGGTGGTCCGCGCGATCAGGGTGAGGGTCTCCTCCTCCAGCGAGGTCTGCAGGTGGAAGCCGTCGACCTCCACCGTCGCCCCGGCCGTGGTGCCGACGCCGACGGTGTGCACGCGCACGCCCGCCTTCTGGGCCACTGCGGCGGCCCGTTCGACGTCGCCGCCCTGGTTCTGCCCGTCGGAGAACATCACGATCGTCGCCGACGGCCAGTAGCCGATGTCGGGCGCGGTGCCGTCGCGGCCGATGGTCACCTGCTTGCCGGTGACGGCCGTCAGCGAGGCCGTGATGGCCGCGCCCAGCGAGGTCCCGCCGGTGATCTTCAGCCGGTCGATGGCCTTGAGCGCGAGCGAGTGGTCGGCGTCGGGCCGCGCGGTGGTGAGCGCGCCCCGTTCGAACGCGACGACGCCGATGTCGACGCTGCCGGGCTGCGCCGCCACGAACGCGCGGGCCGCCCGCTGCGCGGCGGCCAGCCGGTTGGGCGCGACGTCGCCGGCGCCCATGCTGTTGGAGACGTCGATCGCGAGGACGACGGTGCCCGCGGTCCGCGGGACCGGCACCATGACCGCCGGTCCCGCGGTGGCGACCGCGAGCGTCCCGACGCCGGCGATCGTCA
>JABFVJ010000370.1 GCA_013362835.1 Nonomuraea sp.
TTTGGCGAGTTGAGGAGTTGACTGCGTGAAGGTTTACCTGTCGGTGGACATGGAGGGCGTGACGGGGTTGACCGACCCCGAGGAGATGCACGCCGGCAAGCGCGGGTACGAGCGCGGCTGCGAGCTGATGACCGCCGACGCGAACGCCGCCGTCGAGGGCGCGTTCGCGGCCGGTGCGGACACCGTGCTGGTCAACGACGCGCACGGGTCCACCAAGAATCTGCGGATCGATCTTCTCGACCCCCGAGCCAGCCTGATCAGGGGCCCGGGGAAGGCGCAGCGGATGGCTCAGGGGCTCGACTCGACGTTCCAGGCCGCGTGCTTCGTGGGGTACCACGCACGGGCCGGCGTCCAGGACGGGGTGCTGAACCACACCTGGATGGGCAAGGAGATCCAGAACGTCTACCTCAACGGCGAGCTGTGCGGCGAGACCAGGCTGGTCGCCGCGTGCGCCGGGTTCCACGGCGTGCCGGTCGTGCTGGTGACCGGCGACGAGGCCGTCGGTGAAGAGGCGCGTGAACTGCTCGGTGACGTCGAGACGGTCGCGGTGAAGAAGGGGATCGACAAGTTCTCGGCCGAATTGCTGCCACCGAGCGTTGCCCAGGCGAGGATCCGTGAGGCGGCCGCCCGAGGGCTTGCGCGGTTGAGTGACTTCACGCCCTATCGGGTGGAGGCGCCGTACACGCTTGGGGTCGAGTGGAACTCCACTGCCATCGCGGCCGCCGTGGCGCTGGTGCCCGGCGTGAAGACCGTCGGATCACGGCACACCGAGTTCACCACGGACGACTTCGCCCAGATCATGGCGCTCTTCGGCATCTTCGCCACCATCGGCGGCCAAGTCGCCTGCGGCAGCGGCCCCTATGGCTGAACTCCCCGCGACCGCGACCACGATCGTGGCCGGCCGAGGTGCCGATGATCGCCGCTTCGACCGCAGCCAGGGTCAAGGTGCCGGTCGTTGCCGGGATGACTGCGTTCTCCACGGTCAAGGCGCCGATTCTGGCCGCGATGACCGCGTCCTCTACGAACGCGTTGGTGGTCGCCGGGGTGATCGCGTCCTCCATGGCCAAGGTGGCGGCTGGGATGGCCATGTCCTTCAAGAACGTCCTGGTGGTGGTCGGGATGGCTGGCTCTCGAACGCTCGGGGTGCCGGTGGTGGCTGGGATGGCTGCGTCCTGCGCGGTCGGGGTGGTGGTGGGCGCTGGCGTGACCGTGTCCTTCAGGGGCGGCCGCATGGGTGAGAGCGTCAGGGGTCAGGTGTCCGAAAGGGCTCGGACGCCCACGGGTGAGCCCGTACGGGATGTGGGGTTGCGAGTTGTTGAGCTAGGGAGTGGGTGACATGGAAGGCGCGGCGCTGACCCGGCGGGGGTTGCTCGTCGGCATCGGAGCGGTCGGCGGCGCGGGAGCCATGTACGCCGCCATGGGCGCACTCGGCCTGGCCCCCTCCGAGCAGGACAAGGAGTTCGCCCCGCCGCGCCCCGGCGACTTCTCCCTGCGCGGCAAGGGCGCCGCCAAGGTGGTGATCCTCGGCGCGGGCGTCGCCGGCCTGACCGCCGCGTACGAGCTGGGCAAGGCCGGGTACGACTGCACCCTGCTCGAAGCCAGGGACAAGGCGGGCGGCAGGAACCTGACCCTGCGCGGCGGCGACCGGCTGACCGAGCTGAACGGCCCGGCCCAGGACGTGAAGTTCGGCGAGGGTGTCTACTTCAACGCGGGCCCCGGCCGTATCGCCCCCTGGATGGTCACCCTCGACTACTGCCGCGAGCTCGGCGTCCCGATCGAGACGTTCGTCAACAACAACGCCGCCGCGTACGTGCACACCAACGGCCAGACCGTCCGCGCCCGAACGGCCCGCGCCGACATGTACGGATACGTCGCAGAACTCCTGGCCAAAGCCACCAACCTCGGCGCGCTCGACAAGGTCGTCACCCACGACGACCGGCAACGCCTGCTCGAATTCCTGAGAAGGTTCGGCGACCTCGGCCCGAAGCTCGACTACGACGGCTCCACCAGGCGTGGTTTCACGAAGTTCCCGGCGCTCGACACCGGAACCCCCATCCCGCCCCCCGGCTCGCTCCACCAGGTGCTCGCCGCCGCCACCGGCCGCGCCATCACCAACGACTTCGGCTACGACATGGCCACCCCCATGTTCCAGCCGGTCGGCGGCATGGACGCCATCGTCGCCAAGCTGACCGAGGCCGTAGGCGAGGACCGGATCAGGACCGGCGCCAAGGTCACCAGGATCACGACCCTGGACGACGGCGTGGAGATCGTCTACAACGGCGGCAGCGTCAAGGCCGACTACTGCGTCGCCGCCCTCCCGCCCCACATCCTCGCCAGGATCCCGCACAACCTCGGCGCCCCGGTCACCGCCGCGCTCCGCACCCCGGTCCCCGTCGCGGCAGGCAAGATCGGCCTGGAGTACGGCCGCCGCTGGTGGGAGCTGGAGGACCGCATCTACGGCGGCGTCACCGAGACCGACCTCGACATCACCCACATCTGGTACCCCTCCCACGGCTACCACTCCGACCGCGGCCTGGTCGTCGGCTACTACAACACCGAGCAGAACGCCGAGCTGTACGGCGCGCTCACCCCCGACGACAGAAGGCGGAAGGCCCTCACCCAGGGCAGGAAGATCCACGGCGACAAGTACGGCAAGGACCTGCTGTCCAGCGTCTCCATCGCCTGGCACAAGCAGGAGCACATCCAGGGAGGCTGGGTACGCTGGCCGTCCTTTGATTCGTCCTTCACTCTTCTGCAACGCCCCGCCGGAAGGGTCTACTTCGCGGGCGACTGGCTCACCCGCTTGATCGCCTGGCAGGCAGGCGCCATGGAGTCGGCCCGCAGCGCCGTCACCCTGCTGCACCAGCGGGTGCTGCAGTCCCCGTGACGTCGCACGCTGCTCCCCGGACCGGCATAGGGTCGGTCGGAGAACGGCGATCGAGGAGACGAGGATGACGTTGCACTGGGTGCCCGCGACCGACCGCGACGACCTGCTGGCCGAGCCGGTGGCGCTCGCCGTCCGCGACATCGAGGGTGTCGAGGTGACGGAGATCGACCCGGGGCTGGCCGACACGGCCGAGTTCTGCGAGCGCTACGGCGTACGGCTCGACGAGTCGGCCAACTGCGTGGTCGTCGCGGCCAGGCGCGGCGGTGAGACGCGTTACGCCGCGTGCATGGTGCTCGCGACGATGCGCGTCGACGTGAACGGCATCGTACGCAAACACCTGGATGCCCGGAAGGCGAGTTTCGCGCCGATGGCGGACGCGGTCGAGCTGACCGGAATGGAGTACGGCGGCATCACGCCGCTGGGGCTGCCCGGCGACTGGCCGATCCTGGTGGACAGCCACGTCGCCGACCACCCCCGCGTGGTGATCGGCAGCGGCGTGCGCAGGTCGAAGCTGGCCGTGTCCGGTGCGACGCTGGCCGGGCTGAAGGCCGCCGAGGTGCTGTCGCTGACGATCTGAAGGCGACCGAAGCCGAACTGAAGCCAATTCGAGACCGTTGGATGGGAAACCGATGAGGCCGTATCGGACGTTGTACGACTGGGAATGTGGCCTCATGGTTCATCTCGTGGGCGGGGATTAAGCCGGTATGGTGCTTCATGCCATGAACGATGACCGACTAGGCCCTTACCGGCTGCTCAGGCGGCTCGGTGAAGGCGGGATGGGCGTTGTCCACCTCGCTGTCGACCCTCAGGGGCGGCAGGTGGCGGTCAAGGTCCTGCGCGGAGAGGTCGCCGGCGACGAGGTCGCCAGGCGGCGGCTTTCGCGCGAGGTCGAGACCATGCGCCGGGTGCGCAGCAAGTACATCGCCGAGGTGCTCGACGCCGACGTGACCGGTCATCGTCCCTACATCGTGACGCGTTACGTGCCGGGGCGTCCGCTCGACGAGATCGTCAAGGACGACGGGCCGCTCGACCTGCCCGCGCTGGTCCGGGTCGCCCACGGGGTGGCCTCCGCGCTGGCGGTGGTCCACTCGGTCGGCGTCATCCACCGCGACCTCAAGCCGGGCAACGTGCTCATCCTCGACGGCGAGCCCGTCCTGATCGACTTCGGCATCGCGCAGGCGGTCGACGCGACCAGGCTGACCCAGACCGGCATGTTCATCGGCACGCCCGGCTACCTCGCGCCCGAGATCATCGAGGGCCAGGAGGCGGGCCCCGAGGTCGACATCCACGCCTGGGCCGGCACGCTGCTCTACGCCGGCACCGGCCAGCCGCCCTTCGGCAAGGGCACGCTGGAGATGATCTTCTACAACATCACCGCGGGCAAGGCCGACATCAGCGGGGTTCCGGCCGAGCTCCAGCCGCTGCTCAAGGCGGGCTTCCAGCGCAACCCGGCCAAGCGGCCCAAGGCGGCCGAGCTCGCCGAGCAGACGGCCAGGATGTTGCCGCGGCCGCCGCAGGGCACCCCCGACGAGATCTCCACCGTCCCACGCCCCGACGGGCAGACCGACGTGCCCGACGACCATCCCACCAGGCGGCCGCCGTTCGTGGGGGAGAAGCCCTCCTACGACGTCTCCACGCCGCCCATGACGCCGCGGCGGCTGATCGAGGGCCGCGACCAGCCCGTGCCGCCGCCGCAGGACCCGCACTTCGTCTCGCTGCTGCCCAACCAGGGCGGCGGCGACCCGTGGCCGACCCGCAGGGTCTCGCCGGAGGAGCTGCGCCAGATCCAGCGCGAGGCCGGGCCGAGCCAGCCCTGGCCCCAGCAGCAACAGCCCCACCCGCAGCCGCAGGTCAACCACCACGAGGGCGACGTCCCCACCAGGCGCGTACGCCCCGACTCGGCCGAGTTCGGCAGGCTCAACACCGGCCCCGACCAGCCCGACTACGGCAGGCCGGGCCCGGTTCCCGTCCAGCCGCCGCCGTACATCCCGGCGCAGCCGCAGTTCGTGCCGCAGGAGCCCGAGGCCAGGCGCGACCCCTACCCGCCGGGCGTGCGTCCCGGGCAGACGCTGCAGCGGTCGAAGGCGTACGGTGTCGCGAGCGGCATGCTGCTGGTCCTCATGATCGTGGCGGCCGTGGCGGCTCCGGTGCTGGTGGCGGCGGTGGCGATCCCGATCGCGGTGCTGCTGCGCGCGGCCGACCTCGCCCAGCCCGGCCTCAACGCCCGCAGGCCCGCCGGCGCGGCGGCGCTCGACGTGCTCAGGGTGTTCGCCTTCCCGCAGGCCCTGGCCAAGTCGGTGGGCATCACGCTCGCGCTCGTCCTGTACGCCCTCATCCTCGGCCTCCCGGTGACGCTCCTGCTGAGCGTGGTGGTCAAGATGGGCTCGGCCAACGCCCTGGCATGGGGCGCCGCCATCGCCCTCTGGACGGTCTGCGCCGGCCCCGGAGTCGAGGGCCCCGGCAGACAGATGCGCAGAACGCTCTCATCGCTCGTACCCTCGAGAACAGGCGCGATGGTGATGGCGGGAGTGCTCGCGGCAGGCGCCGCGCTCTCGCTGATCCTCGCCTACGGCACGTTCGGGGACACGCCAAGGGGGAGTGTATGGAGTCCGCTGGACGTCACATTCGTGACAAAGCAGCTCAACAGCCTGAAGGGTGGCTGAGCCGAGGAAGGTGGCGATGAACACCCAAGCGCCGGAAAGGCTCGGCCCCTACCGCATCGTCAGGAAGATCGGCGAGGGCGGCATGGGGGTCGTCCACCTCGGTCTCGACGGCGAGGGCCGCGAGGTCGCCATCAAGGTGCTGCACCCGCACGTGGCCGCCGACCTCAAGGCGCGTGACCGCCTCACGCGCGAGGTCGAGACCATGCGCCGGGTGCGCAGCCCGCACGTCGCCGAGGTCATCGACGCCGAGCTGGTCGGGGGTCAGCCCTACGTCGTGACCCGCTTCGCGCCGGGCCGCACGCTTGAGGAGACCGTGCTGAGCGAGGGGGCTCTGGAGGCGCGGCAGGTCATCAAGCTCGCCCAGGGGCTCTGCCAGGCGCTCGTGGCGATCCACGCGGCCGAGGTCATCCACCGCGACTTCAAGCCGTCCAACGTCATGCTGGTCAACGGCGAGCCGCTGGTCATCGACTTCGGCATCGCCCACCTGGTCAACGCGACCAGGCTGACCCAGACGGGCATGTTCGTCGGCACGCCCGGCTACCTCGCGCCCGAGATCATCCGCGACTCCGAGATCACCCAGGCGGCCGACGTGCACGCGCTGGCCTCGACGGTGTTCTTCGCCGCGACGGGCGCGCCGCCGTTCGGCACCGGCACGTTCGAGGCGGTCTGCTTCAACATCATGGAAGGGCGGGCCCAGCTCGACAAGGCGCCCGCCTGGCTGCGCGGCTGGCTGTCGCGGGCGCTCAAGGTCGATCCGGCCGCCCGGCCGGGCGCGCAGGAGCTCCTGCGGATGGCCAGGGCGCTCGATCCGTCGGTCACGTCGTTCAACGAGTACGAGGGGCCGACCGGCACCAAGCGCATGGGCGGCGGCACCCGGGTCATGGACTCGTACGCCGACCTGCTGCCGCCGGTCGACTACCACAAGGCCGCGCCGCCGCCCCCGCCACCGCCGCCCGTACGGCGGGAGGAGCGACCGGCCAAGCGGCGGGAGGAGCGACCGCCGCCCTACGTGCCCGCGCCGATGCCGGCGAGGCCGGTCCCGCGCACCGACCAGCGGGTGGCGGGCTACCCGGCGCCGCCGCAGCAGCCGCGTCCCTACGCGCCGCCGCCCCAGCCGAGGGGCTACACGCCGCCGCCGGCCGAGCGGAAGCGATACCTGTTCGGCAGCC